>JAGQVX010000032.1 GCA_020437755.1 Flavobacteriales bacterium | reverse complement strand
AGAAAGAAATCTCTGACACAGCTTCTCAGGTATATCTAGATGAAATTCTTACTTCCTCCGACCAACTTCTTCACAGTTTGACCACGGTTATGGAATTGGCTCGACAACAGACTGAACCTTCCAACAAACAGGTCTCTGCCTTTCGTGTTGAAGACCTTATACGCGATGTAACTCTTTCGTTCGAAGAGATCATTCGCGAAAAGGAATTGAAACTCGATTCGTTTGTCGATTCAGCAATACCCGATATCATTTGCGACCGCTTTCTTCTGGAACAGGCACTTAAAATCCTCACGGGTAACGCTGTCAAATTCACCCCGCCGCGCGGAAGAGTTCATATCAAAGCGCAGCTTCAAAGTGCACACCAAATCGAGATTTCAATTGCGGACACAGGTATAGGAATGAATCCCGACTTCCTGGAAAATATCTTTGAACCCTTTGTGCAGGAGCAACATGGTCTCAACAGACCCTTCCAAGGCCTTGGCCTCGGGTTGAGTCTAGCCAAAAGGTATATTGAAATGCTCGATGCCGAAATTTCAATTTCAAGTGAAAAGAACGTTGGCACTACTGCCTATATCCGACTGCCGATTAATTCAAATTGATATTCGACTCGCTATCCTTGCGTCTGCGATAATGAGCCGCCAACAACCCTAACAACTGACTGAACTCGTCCATTGCTTTTTGAGTTGGCCCAGAGACTTCTTTCCCCTTCAACTTTAACACGAGAAGCCCGTACAATCCGGTGAGAAGACTTTCTACATCTGACTTCCCATCTTCTGTCATGTGCTTCTGGAATTCCTGCAGGCTGGGGTAAACACTCACATACGTTTGCTGGTACTGCTTGTCTTCAATAACACGAAGCAAATTATAGTGCAGTTGCTGCAATTCTGCAACGAGTCGTTCGAGCTCCTGGATGTGTCCACTAATTACACAGCTCTCATTTTTCATCGTGCTGCACAATCCCTCAAACCATTCCATCTCGTCCCTTCGATCTTCTTCAGTTCTCCCCTCACCCAATAAAGAGGCATACACATCCGGGTTAAAATCTGCGGCCCGAGCCAAGTCCTCCATCTGCCACATGAAAAGGACGTATTCAATAATATTGTTGCTGAACTTATTCTGAGCTACCGTCATCAGTCTTCAAGCGTAGGGTTCTCAAGCGCATATTCGGCATTCAGCCCCGACACAACTGCTGAAGTGATATCCATTACTTCATTCGAGTATAAAATGGAGGCAGTTTGCATGTTCTTATTGAGCACCAATTGAATCCCATTCTCTTCAGAATACCGATTCAAGTAGTCCGTAACGCGGTGAAAAACCTCCGTATTGAAGTCAACCTGCAGTTTTTCTATTTCAAATTCCATCTGTTGAATCTTGCGCTCACGCTCACCCATATCCTGCATAGCGACATCCTTATCAGATTCCTTAGCTGAAGGCGAACTCAAATATTCCTGCCATTTCACAGCTTCCATTTGGTATTGCTCCAACATCTGATTGTATCGACGAGCAGCCGCCTGACTCCGATCCTCCAATTTTGGAGCTTCATCCAATACATACTGATAATTGGCCAAGATACTATCCTCCACTACATAAGCTATTCGGACTCCTCCGTCGGGTAAACTCATTTTAACGTGCTCTGCTGAATCATCAGCAGCATTTACCGATGCCTCGGAGTTGTTGCCCGATTTCATGAACAACACACCAACCAGCACTGCCAATACCAGACTAATTCCCAATGAAATCTTTGATAACATGATCTATTTTTTTATTCGTTCAAAACCCGCACGCATTTGCAAAAACACACCCATCACTTGCTCCATAAAATCGGGAGTCAAAAAGGAGGAAACAACATCAACATTCTCGACCTCGTCATGTCCCCACCTGTAAGTCTGCTTGTACCGATCCAATTCTATTTCGAGCAAATACTTCTCATTCCATGAATAGATCGAAATCCGAAAATGACTATGAGGTATTTGTTTTACAAGTCGCATCTTTGGCGGCAAAGATAGTTTTTCGATACATTCTATCCGCCATGAAGGCAAATGGGTATTTCAACAAATGGGTTCGCGACTTATTCTGGGTACTTTCCAGCCCGCCATTGCTTGGTGTGGAAGCCTTCCCGAAACATGCCACACCTCACCTTTTTCCATCTGAGATCGAATTGGAATTGCTGGACAAGCTCGACCAACTTCCTCATGACATCGAACAAACGATGAAATCGCTCTATCATTTGCCGACTGGCAAAATCTTTGAAAAATTGCTGCTCTACTGGTTTTCGACCAGCCCCCGGTGGAATTGTGAGGCGCATGGAGTGCAATTGAACCAACACAATCAAACAATTGGTGAATTGGATTTTATTGTTCAGGATCGCGATTTGAATCAAACATGGCATTTGGAAGTGGCCTGTAAATTCTATCTATCTGCTAGCAACAACAAAGCCTGGAATACCTGGATCGGTCCAAACCCAACAGACACGCTGGAACTAAAAAAGAAGAAACTTGAAAACCAGACTCGTGCGATTTTGAATCCGGTGGCGAAAGAATTCCTTGAAAAAAGGCATATCGCTGTGAGTCATTCGGGGATCATATTGAAGGGTTACTTCTTTCACTATTGGAAAGATGTGGCATTCGCCAAACCGCCTACCCACGCACACCCCGCATATTGCAGCGGATTGTGGTGCCATCAATCCGAAGTGGAACAAGTTATTGGGAATCCCGAGCAGTGGACAACGCTGAATCGAGACAGTTGGTTCGCTCCTTTACTTGCCCAAGATTGGCAGCCTTATAGTATTGAATTGGGCCAAAAGCCGGTGCTTCTAGCAAGGCTGGCACAAGGCCAAATGGGATTCGAGGAAGACCTAAGGCTCTTTGTGGTTCCCAATGATTGGCCAAATCATTGATCCAACCAGCTTTTGAAGTCCTTTGTACGCTCACGAGCCACAATAATCTCAGTATCAGTAAGACCGGGCACTTCAATTTTTAGTCTGCTTGTGGTCCATTGAATAATTTCCTTTTGTCCATGAACAGAAACATACGCTGACCTGCTCACGCGAAAGAATTCGGAAGGATTCAACTGACCTGTTAAACTGTCCAGCGTCTGATCCACGGCATAGCTTCTGCCAGAAGCGGTATGGATGAAAGTAGCTTTCTGCATACTGTAGATGGCCACAACCTCTTCAGTAGGCACGACTTTAATTTTGGCTCCCGCACTAATCATGAAGCGCTTTCGATACTCCCCCGAAGGTTGTATCAAAGTCGTGAGTTTATCCCACAACCCCTCATCATTTGATTTCGTGAATCGAAGGGCTTTATCCATGGCCGATTTCAATTCATCGGGATCAACAGGCTTGAGAAGATAATCGATGCCATTGTTCTTAAAAGCTTGAATCGCGTACTGATTATACGCAGTTGTGAAAATCACCGGAGCCTGACAACGAATCTGCTCGAATATTTCAAAGCTTAATCCGTCTGCCAATTGGATGTCGCTCATGATCAAATCCGGGTGCTCCTCCGCCTTGAAATAAGCTACAGCCTCTTCCACAGAAGGCAATTTGCCCATTACCGTTGCATCGGGATACAGGCCGTGGATGAGGCGTTCCAGATAGCTAGCTGCCCGAGCTTCGTCTTCAATAATCACAATTCGCATCTTACTTCAGTATGGGTAGTGAAACCGTAAATTTATCATCCTTGGTAATTTGAACCGGATCATCCGTGAAGAACTTGTATCTCGATACGATATTCTCCAATCCCACACCACTTGAATCTTCCCCAACTTTCTTCGGTCGTACCGGATTCGAAACGCTTATGCGATTGCCACTTTGAATCACCTCAATACTTAGCGGTGATTGGACGCTGAGTTCGTTGTGTTTTACAGCATTCTCGATCAGGAGTTGAAGCGACATTGGGACGAGGTATTGCTCCTCAGTTGGCGACACGTCCATGTGTACTTTGAAAGCTCCTTCGAATCGTGTTGACAATAGGAATGTGTAGGTCTCTATAAACTCAAGCTCCTCTTTCAACGTTACGCGCTCCTTATTACGACTGTCAAGTACATAACGGTATACCTTGCTCAATTTACCGATAAATCGGACTGCCAGGTCTTGATCTTCATAGACCAGTTCACTTAGTAGATTAAAACTATTGAACAAAAAATGCGGATTCAACTGATTTCGTAGGGACTCATACTTGTATGACATCATTTCAGCCCTGAGTCGCTCTGCTTCAGCCTCCTTTGACTTCCAGTTGGAAAAGAACGACATCGCGGTAAAGATTCCGGAAATCAGGAGCGATATCTTAATGGCTATTCCGGAAGTGACCAAAGCCCAATTCCATGGATCGCGAATTCCGCCCCCCACAATCCATTCAAATACTCCACAAACCACAAGAATCGCAATGGTCGAATACAATGACTGCAGCATCACACCCAACACCAGTCGTCGCATGGGTCGTTCGATCCAGTTGATCTTGTTGTTCAACCAGTTGGTAAGCAAGCCATTACCAAACCACTGCGTGATCCAAATGGTTGCCGACCACAGTGTACCCCAAAAAAAGACTCTGAACTCGGTAAAGACCCGCCCCCCCGTGAACCAGGCTGCGGCAAGGACACTGATGATGAGAACCACCAGGATCTGAATCCAAATAGTCTTGAACAGCTTTTGAAATATCTCAGGCATCGTTCCGGTTTTCCTTGTCGATGATCTGTTGGATTCTTCGCTCTTCCCATTTCTTTCCCAGGAATATGTTCTTGCCAAACACCCCTACCCAGTGAAAGAACACTCCAATTCCCCATCCCAAGGTGGGCCAGAAGAACCAAACATGGTCAAAACCCTGCCGAAAATTCAAGAAGAAAAAGAACAAGTTAACTGCAATGTATACGAGCAAATGGCTATAAAAACCACGTTCTTCTCTAGCTTGGCGTCGTGCTCGTCGGTATTGTGAATTCTCTGTCATGACTCTGGTTATTTACATGATTCACTTAAGTCCTTCAATTCCTTCTTACCCCAACTAGGGTCAATTGGACTTACAATAGGATATTCATCAAAATGTTCCCATGCTGCCTTAGCCTGCGCACAATAAGGTGCAATGTCTTTTCCAAAGAACTGGGCTTGCCCCATTTCGTTTTGAATATTCATGTACTGCGCGCGAGGATTCGCGGGATCCAGCTTAAGCGCTTTTCCTATAGCCTGGCCACTCAGCATTCCGTATTTCATGCCTCGAACAGCCGGGTTAACAACGAGTCGGGCCGAATACATGAATCCGTGGATGGTATGGACTTCGGCATTCTCGGGCTGCATTTCGAGCAACTTATTCACTGAAGTTTCCGCAACATCCAAAAACTCATCCTTCAAATCCTTGTCTTCCCTTTCCATAAAACTCATGATAATATAGCAATGTGCATGGTAATAAAGAGGAAGCCATTGGTCGGTTTCTACTTTAGAGATGCGCTCAAATTGATTGGCCGCATTCTTCATATCATCAATTGAATTCGCAGCCGACATCTGCTTCAAAGCAGATCCCATCGCTTTTTGAAACTCCGGACCTCCGGCGAGCATTGTTCCGGTTAGCACCAAACTTACTAGAAGGGTAAATACTGTTTTCATGGTCTTAAATTTATTAATCGTTAATCTTATCCAGTTGATTTATCTCTTTATTTCGTGAAAGGGTGATGAAGCAACCGATAAAAAAGAATCGGTCGGCCATGGGCACTATGGCTTTTTGATCATAAACTCCGTCTGTTCCGGGCGTAGATGAAAAGGTGTATCCAAATACATTCTTGAATCCCAAAACGTTCGAGACTGAAGCAAAAAAGATTACATTTTGTCGATACAAAAAGCTCCAGTTCATGTTCAGACTGTTGTAGCTTTTAGTTCTTCCCTCATTGAATCCCGGCTGATTGAGGTCATTGTAACGGCGGGGGGATCCATACATATAAGTAACACCCAACTGACTGCGCAGTCGGTTGAACCAATGCTTATACACTACTGACACATTATGCTTGCTCACAAACGTGGGCACTGCCTCACCGGGATAGTCACGATAATCGCGCTCCGTATCAATGAATGAGTACGAAACCCAATAATCGCCGTACTTGATGGTTTTCTTGTCTCTCCAAAACACGTCCACGCCATAAGCAAATCCTGTACCTGAATTGTTATAACTGTTTGCATAGGCCGGCACATCCGGAGCGAACTTCACAAGGTTTGAATAGTCCTTATAATAGGTTTCAAGTCGAAACATTCGATCATTCTTGTTGTACTGTGCGCTTAGAATGTAATGGTCGGCTCGTTCGAATTGCAGATTGTCTTCATAAATGAGGTACTCATCAAGAGGGTTTTGATAAAACCATCCGTAAGCCGCACTTACTTGAGCGTATTCGTTCACTTTGTAAGCAGTACTCACACGTGGTGCAACATTGAAAGAATTCAGCAATTCGCTCCTTTCTCCTCTCACTCCAACACGCGCCACGATTTTATTGGTAACATGAATGTCCGATTCCAACCAAGCCGCCTCACGCTGCTCCTGGAAGTCATTTTTTGCATCGATTTGTTCATTGGAAAACGCTTGACCATAGTTCTTGCGGTACCATTCCGTTCCCATTCTCAACTTGACGCGCTCTCCCATCTGCCGAATGGCTGATGCTTTCACATGTGCGCCTTCCAAATTCTCAGAATAGTGAGCATCATTGAGCTCAACCCTATCGCCATCAAGAGTATAAGCTCCTCCAAAGCTGAGCACCCATTTTTCACCAATGGCCGATTTATACGTGAGATTGGTGTAGTTATTCTCATTCGATAAATCCACCCGAAGGATTCCATTATCATACTCCGAGTTGGATTGAGAAAGAATAAAGTTCGAGCGTGAATAGGTCGAATACCCCTTGACCATACCACTCTTTCCTACCTTTTGGCGAATGCTCACAGCTCCTGAAACAGCGGCTATTGGCTTCTCAAATTCATAATTTTGAGGCACGAGGGCCAAATAGGGTGCTAAATTGGTGTACCCTACGTTGGCAGTTACGGCTCCGGACTCCCATTTTGCAGTACCTGCTATGTCTCCGCCTACCGACATGATGCTGAGATTCAATTCGCTTTGAGCCGGTAAATCATTCGTATTCAACAGTAAAGCCGAGGAAAGAGCCTGTCCATATTCCGCAGAATATCCGCCGGTTGTAAAGACTGTTCCGCTAAACATAAATGGATTGAACCTTCCACGCACCTGAGTATTGGGGGCCGAGGAAGTGTAAGGCTTGTACACGAGCAAACCATCAATAAACGTGGCGGTTTCTTCACTTGAGCCTCCTCTAACAAACAGCTTACCCGACTCACCTACGGTGGATGTGCCCGGCAGTGTTTGAAGGGCGCCGGAGATATCGCCACTCGCGCCCGCAGTAGTCACAATATCGAGCGGACGAAGCACTACAGCCTTCTTCGTATCACTGGCTTCGAACGCGCCGGCAGCGATGGTTGCGGCCTTCAATTCATTGAATTTTTCCTTCAAAACAATTTCTAGAACAACTTCCTTCTGCGGCATTTCCAAGGAGGTTCGATGGGTTTCAAATCCCATAAAATCAACCACCAATTCGTATGTCCCTTCCAGATCTGTAACGAGTTTGAAATTTCCTTGTTGATCCGAGGAGGTGCCTTCGTACGTGCCTTCGAAATAAATATTTGCACCTGGAAGTGGCTGGTTTTGCTTGTCAATCACTCTACCTGTGATGACCGACTGAGCGCAGATTGGTGCGGCAAAAAGTACAGCGAGAAGGGTCAATAGTTGTTTCACGGTCTTGGAATTTGACGTAAATCTGCCCCATTCCACTCGTACTTCAATTATTGGTTCGGACGAGTTGTAGAAATTCAAGGATGAATTGTCATTACTTCAAAGGGCCATTCGGCAAATGAGCATCTGAAGTAATGGACTACTTGTGAAGTTTTATTTATTCAAGCGCAGGCACAAGGCCAAATGGTCAATCAGAAAACTCCCGCCTCTTTCTTATAAGGCACCTTTTGGTCGAAGTTGGACGGCTTGATGAAGTTGAACAACACCTTCAATAAATGGTTGGGCGCCGCATGGCGATGACGAATAAAGCATTTCAAGTCAACAGGAAAGGCTCCGACCGTGCTCTTGATTTCCATGGCCGTCCGGCCGAAGCTTATCTTTTGTGCTTTACGGTTAATACCTTCAATAACGTATTCATACAACATCCGCGGATAAATGGCGTGCTCCAAATTAAGCTCGTAATCGATACCCACAAAATGCGCATCGAGCATACCTGCATATTCAAATCCTGTGAGGAACCCTACCATGCGCTCTTCAAGAAACAGAGCTTTGAAGAAAAAGCGGTCACCCAGATAGGCCGACAGATTGACGAAAGCTTCAAAGTTCATCTTTCCAACTTTGAAATCGGCTTTATCGTGCACTTGGCTGTATAAATACTCGATCTCCTTCTGATAGTGAGAAATCTCCTCCGTACCAAGTGTTTCCAATCGCAAACCGGCCGACTTTTTAAAAGCCGACTTGGCCTTTGTACGGTACTTGGTGGTGAGCGACGCTAAATAATCTTCATAGGTAGTCCATTCCGGTCGCAGGGGCATGATCATATTGGGATCAACCAGGAACTCATGGTAATTCTCGTTGGCAAAGGTGTTGCACAACTCAAATGACTCCGGGTAAAAATCCTTCACCAATACGGCGCTGATTCGCTCTTCGCGCTCCTTTTCACGTTCCCGAATAATCTCCACCGCATCCAGCACCGCCTGATAGGCGCGCTGCCCATCAATTTCCGGTCGAAAAACAAATCCATGTTCTCCCGATGCAAAGGCATTCCCCAATACCATGATATTAAACCTCAACACGCCATTGTCGTTTGAAAACAATCGGGCAAACCAGGAGATAATCTTATTCTCGCCGTTGAGATTCGAAGACAAATCGGGTGTTTCACAATGGGTGATCTGGAACGCTGCGATTCCCACCAGTACTCCATTCTCGAAAAAGCAGGCAAATCGATACTCGAGTTCGCCGTGGAAGCTGGCTTCCATGGCTCGTATGTAGTCGGTTTGCAGGAAGATGCTTTGATTTTGAGAGATGCTGTTCCAACGCTCGGGGTCCAGGTCATCAACGGATTCGTGGATAAGAATGTGCAATCCCGCATCCGAACGTTGAAACGGTGATTCATCCTTTCCGGATTCGAGAGATTGCTTAAACTCGTTGAAGTTGCGGCATTGCATGGTGCAAAGATAGGTGGGACCGACTATACGTTGGATGCTTTAGAACTATTTAACCATCGACCGGCGTGCAACAAGGAGTTGGAAGTAGATTTTCTGCATGCTTTATTCTTCGAATGATGAATCCGGATGGGCGCTCCCCGCTATCTTTGTGGTGTGGAATCGGATCGACATATTGTGTTTTTCGATGGTGTATGCGGATTGTGCAATCGATCAGTAACATTTCTATTAAAAAGATCAAAGAACAGAGCTAACCTGCTTTTTAGTCCGCTTCAGGGAGAAAGTGCACAACATTATCTGACAGACGAAGAGCGGAACCTTGACACCATTGTGTACTTCAGGCAAGGGCACAGCTATTCAAGGAGTACAGCAATCCTGATGATCCTTTGGGATATTGGGGGGATTTGGAAGTTGAGCGGAGTTATTTTTATCATCCCTCGTTTCCTTCGCGATGCATGCTACAACTGGATAGCGCGCCATCGATACCAATGGTTTGGTAAACACGAAAACTGCAGAATACCTACATCTTCAGAGCGCGCGCGATTCCTGGACTGAGTCTGACCAACTTAGACCAATCGATCCAGATGCAACACAGCATTACGAGTAAAAGCAGTCCTGGAACTTTGTATCTCGTCAATGCCCCCAGAACAGGTACTACACTACCTACTATGACTCCAAAAGTTATGATAGCCGATGCTATGGACAGACTAAGCATTAAGGGTGGCCGGTTTTGCATTTGGCGAATGCCGGCACTTAGCGCAACAAGTACTAAGCAAAAGACGCCTTCGAGGAACGCCAATACATGAAAGGGACCTTGAACATCACGGAAATCGGGGCGAAAATAGGTCCTATAGACTGCACCGGGAGCATGAAGCAGAAAGTCGCCGACATTGTCTACACGCGGAATTTCGATTGTGCTTCCAGCAGATTGCAGCTCTGCCACATTGTAAAAATCGGTTTGCTTTTTTTGCAGGACGTAGAGGAAATCCCCTCCGATAAACACATAATGCGCGTGCAATGCCAGCAGGAACAATGCAATGTGCGCTCCGAGAAACACCCATCCTCCCCATTTCACGCCCGCCCACTTCCACAGCAGAGAGCCAATCAGTGCCGGTATTATTGCGACCAAGACATAGCCTTTAATGAAGATCAACAAGGACAAAGTCAGTATCAGCAATGCAAGCCGCCAATGCGTGTAACCCTCAAACAACAACCGAAACCAGGCAAGCAGTAAGAGCCCCAGCCCCATAATTAACGGGGCTTCCTTGAGAACCCCATCGGTCCAGAAGAGCAAGGAAGGCATTGTAAGCAGGAGTACCAGCGAAGGCAAATGTCCAGGCGGCCGGATCCATCTGCTAATTGCCTTATATGCGGCAACGGTGCCAATCATGGACATAGCGGCAAAAGCGACGGTGTGAACATGGTAATAACCTCGGGAGAACAACCCGATGATCACGTTTAACCTGATCACTGTAGGGTTATCATGAGCAATGCCGTAATTGTACGCGCTGGTCCATCCGCGCATTTGTTCATAGTAGGCCTGCATCTCGGGAGCATCAGCATTGATTCCGAGCATGAAATTGAAAAACACCTTCGGATCGGCCGGCAAACTCGACAGGATGACCATAGCATCATCGTAGTACCGGAAGGCATCGCTGGTATTTCGATACGGATAGTAGTAGGTATATACTGCCCAAACACATAGTCCGGCGACAACCTTTAGCAAGAACAAGCCGCTGAGCCAACGTCTGTTGATGTGTTCAATTTGAAAAAAGCGCCATTTGCTTATCAGCCACAACACCCCCAAAAGAGCTGCAGCAGTAACAAGCATATGCAGGACTATGCTCATGCCATTTGCTCAGGGCGACTTTTCCAAAGGGAGAAAGCCAGGAAAGCCAGTGCCGCCAAGATGACGAGCGAACCTATGAGACTGATGATGCTTCCGGTTTTGAACGAAGTAGGCTCAAAACGAAACTCAATATCATGATCACCGGAAGGCACTTTCAGTCCACGGAGAAGGTAGTTCACCCTGAAATGCTCTACCGGCTGTTCATCGATATACGCGTTCCATCCCTTTTCATAGTAGATTTCCGAGAAGACGGCCACTTGGTCAGACTTCGCATTGGAATGATACGTTAAATGATTGGGAAGGTAATTCAGCTGTTCGATATAAGCACTGCTATCTTTTTGAATGGTAAAGTTCACTTGTTCAGCAAAGCGTTCATCGACTACTGCGGTAGTGCGCGTATCTACCCTTCCAATCCGTTCGATCTCGGTATTGGCATCCGGCACCAATTCTATGGCATCAACAAACCATGTATTGCCATTGGCGTAGGGATTAAAAAGCGCCTGGTTCTGAGGATCGATTAGCATGTAGCGCATGTTCAACATATTCAGAATAGGCACCCGCGAAAAAGCACCCTCCGGACCAACAGTATTGATGAGTGAAATAAACTCATCGATCTCCTTCATAACATGGAACTCGAGCACATCCTGGTAGCGTTTTATCTTGGCCCCGTGATATCCTCCAATGCTTTTATGAAAGAAGGACGTCCGTGCATCTTGAGTTGGGTTACTGAGTCCTCCTTGCGGGCTCAGCAGTTGATACACGCGGTAGTCAGTAGAAAGAGCGAGCTGTCCAAGAACATCGGCGGCAACAATCGCATCGAGATTTTTCGGCTTATCGGTTCCAAACGATGCTTTGCGATCCTTGATGAACTGGTCGATGTGTTCCTGCCAATCCTCCATGGCCATTGATTCCCGATCGAGGATAGACATGTCGGCCGCTGTTGGCGCATAAGGGTACTTCTTTTCCCAATGATCAACGTAGTACAGCATGTGTTTACCCTGAGTGTCTTTGTTGAGGTATCTGAGATCCACCGACACTAAATCAAAAAGGAAAATCAATCCTAAAACCGGCACAACTACCTGGAAATTTACTTTCTTGAAGAGAGCCAGCACCATGAGTGCGGCCACGAGCAGCACAATCAATAATGACCGTTGCATATCCCGGGCAAACAGTTTTACACGCAATTGTTCGGTTTCATCCACCAGGTCATCGACCATGCTAAAATCCTGAAGTCCCCCTTGCTGAAGTACATTGGTGAAATGAGCCGCGTCGTTGGCATTTCTGAAATCGAAAAACGACTCCGGCGCCAGGGTCCAGACCAGAAACAGCAATGCCACAAATCCAATTCCTCCCAGGGCAATTTTCTTAAGTTTTGCTGAAATTTCAGTACCATTAAGCAATTCCTGAATTCCCATAATGGCGACCAGAGGCATAATGATCTGAACCGTTGCCAGCATCATTTTAGTATCCCTAAACTTCGTGTAGAGGGGTACGGAGTCCATGAAGAACGACTGCAATCCGGTCATCTCCTTCCAACTCAATACTACCGCAATGATGGTCATCAACAGCAATCCCCATTTGATGGCTCCTTTTGCGAGGATCATTCCAAGAACAAAAAGCAGCAGCATGGCGGCACCAAAATAGAATGCCCCTCCGGTAAACTTTTGCTCACCCCAGTACTTCGGCCCGTATTCCAGTATCTGCCGTAATTCGCGAGGTGAGTCTGACATCAATTCGAGGTCTTTTCCGAAGTATCCTGACTGCCCTCCTTTCACATCGGGAATGAACATACCCAGGACTTCGCCTTTCCCCAGGGAGTACTCCAACATATACGCCGAGCCCAATCCATCGGCTTCCTGTGCTTCCTTCTCTGAACCATCCGGATTGATTGTCAACTCGGATGTTCCACGCGTAGAAACTTCGGCGTATTCAGATGTAGTCAGAATGTTGGACATGGTAGGGAGAATAGCTACCAATCCGGCAATGATGGCAACACCGGCTCTCACAAGAACAGCCTTGTACTCTTTGTTGATGATCAGCTCCACTGCCTTGGCCACTCCCACGAGCACCAACATAATCAACAAGTAGTAGGTCATTTGCGGATGGTTGGCTGTGAGTTCCAATGAAAAGTACAGCGCAGTGAGAACACCTCCAACGAGCAATTTACCTCTGAGTACCAATACCACGGCCCCAAGCGTAGGTGCCATGTATGCAATGGCGTGCACCTTTGAATTATGACCTGCACCCAGGTAAAGGATATTGATGGTGGCAAAGCCAAAAGCAATGGCCCCCACAATGCTAAGCCACGGATTGATTTTCATGCACAGACCTAAAATATAGAACCCGATCATGCACAGAAAAAGTATTCCGATGGGGCCGTCTATAAACAGCCTCATAGCCTTATCCACATGGTGCATTAAGTTGGCTGAGTGAACAGTTGAAATCTGATATGCCGGCATTCCGCCAAACATGCTATTGGTCCACAGCGGCTCCTCACCGTATGCCGCACGAAAATCTCTGATTTCCTTTGACATACCGAGATAATGGGAAGTATCTCCCTGACGAAGTTCATAATCGCCCAGACAAGGACTAAAATACCAGGAAGCAAGGGCGAGAAAAAGCCCCACGGCCACGACGTGTGGAACCGATTTCATTAAAACAGATTTCATACTCGAATTGATAACGCGAGGCAAGATAGCCTATTTATACCAAGTTTAGGCGACCGAAAAACGGAGTTATCCTTACGACTTTGTTGCCATCAACGGCGCAATTGCTCAATCTTTGATTTCTTCAAAGTCAACATACTCTCCATCGGGGTCTTTACCTGTTTTCGAATGGCTACGCGGCTGTTCCACGGTGACTTTTCCGCTTTTGTCGTATGACCTGCTTTCTTCACGCGCATAGCCACCTTGAAAACCTTGCTGCTGACGCCGATGGATTTCCTCCATACCTTTCTTGATGATGTAGGGTTTCATGCGTCGCATCACAAAGCGGAATCCGTAGTATACCAACACAATGATCAGCAACGTGCGGAGAAGGCTTGTAGTCTCGAAGGTAATTACTTCCATACTGCAAAGGTAACCCCTTATTTACTGAGATATAGGTTACGCTCCGAGTATATCTTGCGGAAGAAAGGATCTCTCAGGTCTTTAATAAAGCGAATTGCCTCTCCCGTAGACTTCATCTCAGGTCCAAGCTCTTTGTTGACATTCGGGAACTTCTCATACGAGAATACCGGAATCTTGATGGCATAACCATCACGTGCCGGATTAAACTCGAAATCACTCAGTTTCTTGTCGCCCAGCATCACTTTGGCCGCATAATTCACGTAGGGTTCGCGATAGGCTTTAGCTATGAATGGAACCGTTCGGGAAGCACGTGGGTTGGCTTCGATCACATACACTTTGTCATCTTTGATGGCAAACTGAATATTGATCAACCCCACGGTCTGCAACGCCAGTGCGATGGTCTTGGTCTGCTCTTCTATTTGTGCCATTACCAGGTCCCCAAGATTGTAAGGGGGGAGCAGTGCGTAGGAGTCGCCCGAGTGAATACCGGCCGGCTCAATATGCTGCATGATTCCAATGATATGGACCTCGTTGCCGTCGCAAATGGCATCGGCTTCAGCCTCTATGGCTCCATCGAGGAAGTGATCAAGAAGGATTTTATTATCGGGCAAATCCCTCAGAATATTCACGACATGCTTTTCCAGCTCCTCTTTGTTGATGACGATCTTCATCTTTTGTCCGCCAAGAACGTACGAAGGTCGCACGAGAAGCGGAAATCCGAGGTCATCAGCCAATTCAAGGGCTTGTTCGGCATTCTCCACAACCCCAAATTTGGGATATGGGATGTCATTCTCTTTGAGCAGCGTTGAAAAGCTTCCACGATCCTCAGCCAGGTCGAGCGCTTTATAGCTGGTTCCCAATATTTTTATTCCGTAACGATCCAACTTCTCCGCTAGCTTCAGGGCCGTTTGGCCACCCAACTGGACAATAACACCTTCGGGTTGCTCGTGCTGGATGATGTCAAATATATGTTCCCAGAAAACGGGTTCGAAATACAATTTGTCGGCGGTGTCAAAATCCGTTGAAACCGTTTCAGGATTGCAGTTGATCATGATCGTCTCATAGCCACATTCGCGTGCAGCAAGCACACCATGAACACAGCAGTAGTCAAACTCAATTCCCTGTCCGATTCGGTTTGGACCGGAACCCAGGACAACGACCTTCTTTCGATCGGTCTTTATAGATTCGTTCTCTTCTTCAAAAGTTGAATAGTAGTAGGGCGTTTGCGCCTCAAATTCAGCGGCGCAGGTATCAACGAGTTTGTACACCCGTTTCACACCCATATCGTGACGTTTCTTGTACACCTCACTTTCCAGGCAACGCAACAAATGCGCAACTTGTCGGTCGGCGTAGCCTTTTTGCTTCGCTTCAAACATGAGTTCCCGTGGCAGGGATTCAATGCTATGCTTTTCAATTTTGCGTTCGAGCAAAATCAGGTCTTCTATTTGCTTCAGGAACCAAAAATCAATTTTGGTTTTCTCCTGAATGGTTCGGAACGGAATTCCCAGCTTAATAGCATCGTAAATATGAAACAGACGATTCCAACTTGGGCGCTCCAAACTCCTCAGTATAGCATCCTGGTCGCGCAGTTCCTTTCCATCGGCTCCCAAACCATTCCTTCCAATTTCGAGCGACTGACAAGCCTTTTGCAACGCCTCTTGAAATGACCTGCCGATTCCCATTACTTCTCCGACCGACTTCATCTGAAGCCCCAGTTCGCGATCTGCCCCCTGGAACTTGTCGAAATTCCAACGCGGAATTTTCACGATGACATAGTCAAGTGTTGGTTCGAAGAATGCCGAAGTCGTTTTTGTAATTTGATTGTCCAGTTCATCCAACGTGTAGCCAATAGCCAGCTTTGAAGCAATTTTCGCAATCGGGTATCCGGTTGCTTTTGACGCAAGTGCCGAAGAACGTGACACACGTGGGTTGATCTCAATTGCAATAATATCTTCCTGATCATCCGGGCTCACCGCAAATTGAACGTTGCACCCACCCGCAAAATCACCAATGGCACGCATCATCTTGATTGCCATGTCCCGCATTCTCTGATAGGTGGTATCGGAAAGGGTCATGGCCGGAGCCACCGTGATAGAATCTCCCGTATGGATACCCATCGGGTCAAAATTCTCAATGGAACAGATGATGGTAACATTGTCGTTCTTGTCGCGCAACAACTCCAACTCAAATTCTTTCCATCCCAACAAAGCCTTATCGATCATTACCTCATGGATAGGACTCAGGTGCAGACCACGTGTGAGTCGACTCTCGAATTCATCGGCAGTGTGCACAAATGCGGCTCCCGATCCACCCAGGGTGTAGGACGGACGAATACAAAGCGGAAAGCCAAATTCCTGAGCTACCTCTTTTCCCTCAAGAAACGACTTGGCCGTGGCTTGAGGAGCCATGGGAACGTCAATTTTCAACATGAGTTTACGGAAAGCCTCCCGGTTTTCAGTAATATCAATCGCTGCAATATCTACCCCAATAATCCGAACACCAAACTCTTCCCAAATCCCCATCTCATCGCACTTGATACACAGGTTCAATGCTGTTTGTCCGCCCATAGTAGGCAGCACTGCATCAATGTTGTGCTTTTCAAGAATTTCCACGATAGACTCAGGTTCCAGCGGCTTCAAATACACATTGTCAGCCATTACGGGATCGGTCATAATCGTGGCCGGATTGCTATTGATCAAGGTAACCTCAATACCTTCTTCACGCAGCGATCGCGCGGCTTGCGATCCTGAATAGTCAAACTCACAGGCCTGCCCGATAACGATGGGGCCACTACCAATAATCAGAATAGAACGGATTGATTTGTCTCTCGGCATTTTTTTTTTTACCCGCGCAAAATTGATGGAGAACATCGCCTTTGGCAGTAGTCGGAGGACTCAGAAATTCGGGGGCAAAAATAGGGTGCGACTTCCAAACACTGAAATGTTATTTTCAACATTTCGTTGATAAACCTGCAAACCATTTGGCCTTGTGCCCTCACATTTGCCGAATGGCGCGTGAACCAAACCATTTTGAAACAGCCAATCAAATATCTTCCCACCTTTGCACAGTGGACGTCCAGCAATTTTCAACCGGCAGATTGAACCATGAGTATCAGACTTTTGGCAATTTGGCATCCGCCAAAAGGGCAATCGTAGCTTTCCATGGATTTGGAAGAACGGCGGCAGATTTCAAAGTGTTTCAGCCATTGGTCAAGAACGACCAAGTGCTCTTTGCCTTCAATCTCATTCATCACGGCCAAAGCCGCATTCTGCAAAACCCTGATGCGCCCATCACCCCCGAAGAATATGCCCATTTTCTCCAGAATTTCCTGAAACATCATCACCTGGAACGGTGTCATCTCCTGGGTTACAGTCTGGGCGGTAAAGTGTGCATGATGTTGGTACAGCAATGTCCAGCCACCATTGAAAGCTGGATGCTAATTGCCCCCGATGGTGTGAAGCGCAACCGATACTACCAATTCGCCACAGACACCGCCATAGGACGAAAACTCTTTGATTCCGTTGTCGAAAATCCGTCTGTTGTTATCCGTTTTGCCGATTGGATGCTACGATTGGGGATTTTCAATGAAAAACTCCACCGCTTTATCCATCTCAATATGGAAAACCGTGAAGTTCGGGCGTTGGTGCGGGACGTGTGGCAAAGCTACCGAGCGTTTGTGCCCACTTTAAAACTCCTGCAACACACGGTGAATAGCCAACATATCCCCACTGTTCTGATTTACGGA
Organism: Flavobacteriales bacterium; assembly: GCA_020437755.1. Classification (GTDB taxonomy): domain Bacteria; phylum Bacteroidota; class Bacteroidia; order Flavobacteriales_D; family Sanyastnellaceae; genus JADFAK01. The sequence continues at coordinate 12,629 of JAGQVX010000032.1, read as the reverse complement.
CGCCATGATAGTGTTATCAAATTGTGGCAAGGTGAGAAACTCAATGCCGGATTGGATCGGGATTCATTGCATGTGCTTGACACGGGCCACCTGCTCCTGGAACCACGCACAATTTCTTACCTCGATGAGCATGACTTATGGTTTGATTAGGCAGGTTATAACAAGCCAAATATGCATCTAGTCGAAAAAGGCGTTTCTTTGTGTTCATGAATTGGCAAGAACATATTGCATCGGTCAGTGAGTCGGGAAAAAAACAACTTGCCATACTTCTGGATCCTGATAAACTGGTAGATTCAGGCATGCGCCAAATGGTGCTCCGCATGATTAATGCTGCTGAGGTAGATATGGTTTTTGTGGGGGGCAGTCTGATTGTAGATGCCGATTACCATGCCACAGTAGAGGCCATTCGAAAGGATTGCAATAAGCCGGTGTTTCTGTTTCCGGGGAGTGCCACTCAACTGACTCCTCATGTAGATGCAGTATTGCTGTTGTCGCTCATCAGCGGAAGAAACGCAGATTTACTCATTGGACAGCATGTTTTAGCCGCCCCTCAAATTCGCAAGTGGAACCTGCAAACCATCAGCACAGGTTATATGCTCGTGGATTGTGGCAACCCAACCACCGCAAGTTATATCAGTGCCACTTTGCCTATTCCTCACAACAAGCCTGAAATTGCTGCCGTGACGGCCATGGCCGGAGAAATGATTGGCAACCGTCTGATATATCTGGACGGAGGCAGCGGCGCAAAAGTTCCCGTATCACCGGAGATGATATCCCGTGTGAAACAGTCTGTGCGCGTACCCTTAATTGTTGGCGGTGGTATTCGCACCTATCACGATGCACAATCGGCCTGGGATGCCGGTGCCGACATTCTTGTCATCGGCACGGCTGTGGAGGAAAATCCAGACTTGCTATTCGACTTGTGCAATGCGCGAAATCACTGCTAAGTCAGCTCACCGTTAAAACTTCAAGGTCACGTTCAACAGGAAGTTGGTCCCAGCCTGAGGATAGTAAAAATTCTCGGTGATGGTTTTACCGTAAATGTAGCTGTACGTGTATCCATTGGACGAATACATTTCATTGAGCACATTGTTGATCAACAAGTTTACCGTCGCCTCCTTCAAACAACAATTTCGAACCGTGTATGTGATGCGCGCATCATTAACCAAGTACGCATCCAGTTGCCTATCGGAAATAGAAGTATTGTCCAGGTATTGATCGCCAACATACTTCACCATCCAGGCAATATCCAGCAGGTGATTGTCGGTATTGACCACAGAATAAACTGCTTGCGCAGCGCCAATGATCGATGGGCTAAAAGCAATGTCGGTCTCACCGTGCTCTGTAGCAATCAATTCAGCCCCCGAGGTGTAATCATACAGATACGACGTGAAGTTCACGATCTTATTCATTGACCAGGTAAAGTTTCCGCCCAGGGTAAGTCGACTCAAAGGCATATAGCTCAGCTCCACCTCAACACCTCTTCTGTAGGACTGGTCCACATTCTGACGAATCGGATTACCCACATCGTTCAACTCTCCGGTAAGGACTAGTTGATTGTTGTATTCCATTGCATAGAGGTTCAGTCCGGCAAAGAGCTTCTTCGTAACACGTTGGAAACCGGCCTCAAAATCTTGCATGGTTTCCGGTTTTGGAGCATCCAACACTGCATCGATATAATCGTTTCGCACAGGCTCACGGTTGCCCACCGCATAGGACGCATAGATCCTGCTGAACTTACCGAGCTGATAATTCAGACCGGCTTTTGGGTTGAAAAAAGCCAATGGCTGATCCACTAAGATATCTCTCCGATCGCTATCGAGTCCATTTGCGACATAGTTGACAGATCGATACTGGAGATCGGCAAAGGCGGTAAGTTTATTCGTCAAGGCAATTTCACCTCTCAGGAAAACATTGAGGTCCTGTTTAGAAGCCTTGTTGAGGTAATACAAATCGTTGGGCTGCGTACCATTGGCGTATTCCATCCAGGTCAACTCTCCGTAATGATTTCCAAAGTACTCATTGTAACTTCCTCCAAGAACTACCCTGCTGCTTTGATTGTGCCATTCCAAGCTTCCCACTCCTCCGTAGAAATCATTCTGTAGCCATCTTCTGCGCACCAGGTCGGTAGATTCGATGACGGTATTTCCCACTTGAAACGGCAACAGTCCGTAATCCACAAAATCGTCATCCTGCCGATACTGTTCAAAAAACCCGCGACCGTAGGTATAGTGCCCGGCCAGGCGAAGCAATAAATTGGACCTCAGGTCAACCGTCATGTGAAGCTGAAGGTGATCTTGCGCATAATCGTCAACTTCATTCTCGTACTGGTAGTAGTTGTATGTCCGTCCGCTATTCAGCAAATTTTGGGTTTGAGCTTCAGTTAACCCGTTGTTAGCAGCGTGCTCCATCATCGCTGCATCATCATTGTTCAACCTGCTTTCGGGAGTACCATACCAACTTTGGTAAGTGCGTTCTCGTCCTCCAAAGGCCAGCGCCCGGATATACACCGGACCGCCATACCAACTTGCTGCCGTGTAGTAGGAGAACAGATTAGAAGCCGCACGGTCAATGTAACCATCCGATACAATTCGGGAAACCCTGCCTTCAACCGTCCAGTTGTTGATAGTGCCTGAACCCACAGCAACACTGTTTTTCCAGGTATTGAACGATCCGAAACTGTTGCTCACTTCTGCATAAGGATCCATTGAAGTGGAACGTGTGCGAATGTTCACACTGCCTCCAAATGCTCCAGACCCATTGCTCGAAGTCCCCACACCTCGTTGGATTTGTATGGAGCGGGTATTGCTACCCAAATCGGGTAGATTAACCCAATATACATTCTGCGATTCCGGGTCGTTGAGCGGAATGTCATTAACCGTAACATTAATCCTGGATGCATCCGAGCCTCTGATACGTAGCCCTGTGTACCCTACTCCTGCGCCGGCATCAGATGTGGACACCAATGAAGGAGTGAACCTCAGCAAGTAAGGCATATCTTGACCGTTATTCAATGGCTCAATATCCTCTGCCTTAATGTTTTTGTAGGCTACCGGTGTATTCTTTTGCGCTCGTATAGCACTGCCTTCAATCTCAGCTTCATGCAGGGGGATCAATGGAATGATATCGATATCCCTCTCTTCCGGGATTAGATAAACCTCCATGGTAATGTCTGCGCCGGCCACTTTTACCTCTTTCCTCAATTCCTGGTAGCCAGGAAATCCAAATAGCAACACATAGTCTCCATCCAACACTCCCGGAAGAATAAATCGCCCTTGCTTGTCGGTTACTGTGCCCCGTCTTTGTCCGTCCACAATAACCTGCACATCCTGGAGAGCTGTAGTGCCCGAATTATCATAGACAATTCCCTGTACATTGGACTGCGACATTGACTCCATGAACAGCATCATAGCAGCCACTAAAATGAATCCCGTTTTATACATCTTGATTTTTTTACCTCCACCTGAATGGAGCGGGTTAATACTTCCTTCCCGGAATTACCCGGACAGGTTCAAAGGGTATGTTCTCAGCCCGGTCGGTGGGGCACCCCTGAATGACTTGGCGAAGTTAGAAAGATTTTGAATCCCTCGATATCGATGCTTGAGTCTTTTACCATTCCTTACTTTTGCTCCATGAATTTTGACATACTTCTTCAATCCGCCTTGGGAGCAGCTTCTCGCGCATCGGAAGCGATACTAAGGGTAAAAAGCGGAGGATTTGACGCCTGGTCGAAAAGCGATGCTTCACCCGTAACAGAGGCCGATCTTGCCTCCAACGAAGTGCTGGTTTCTGAACTGGCGTCGCATGGCATTCCCATTCTGAGTGAAGAGGAGAAGGCGGTGCCCTATGCCACGCGAAAAAACTGGACGACCTACTGGTTGCTCGATCCACTAGACGGCACCAAAGAGTTTGTCAAAGGCCTACCCGAGTTCACGGTCAATATTGCCTTGATTCACCAAGGCGAACCCATCCTCGGTGTCATCGCCATTCCCGAGCAGCACAAAGTGTACTACGCAGCCAATAGTCAGGCTTTTGTAGCCGACATAGAAGGCGAAGCGGTTGCTAATCCACGTGGCATTTCACCTTCTAATGCTGAACGAAAGTTGATTGTAGCTGCCAGCCGATCGCATTTGTCACCGGCAACATCTGAACTCATCGATGAAATGGCATCGAATTATGATGAGGTAGAGATCGTGAGGGCAGGAAGTGCATTGAAATTTTGCATGATTGCCGAGGGCACGGCACATGTTTATCCGCGCTTTACCCCATGTATGGAATGGGACACCGCCGCAGCTCATGCCATCCTGCGCAATGTGGGGCTCAACATTTGCCGAATGGCTGATGGACTTCCACTCGAATACAACAAAGAATCACTTTTGAACCCACCCTTTATTGCTCAGTAATTGACTGTGCGGTAAGGTCCTTCGTCTTCTTCGTACATGGATAAGTAGCTGTTGTATCGCGACTCGGCGACGGCTCCCGATTCAACTGCGGCTTTAACAGCACAACCGGGCTCTGCCAGGTGCAGGCAATTGTGAAACTTGCACTCCGGGAGTAAATCAAACATCTCCGGGAAATGATGATGCAATTGATCGCGGGGAATGGTGACTATTCCAAAACCCTTAATCCCCGGCGTATCGATGATATACCCGCCATTACCAAGTTCATGCATTTCAGCAAATGTGGTAGTGTGCTTGCCTTTCTCATGATAATCGCTTACCTCGGAGGTTCGGATATTCAATTCAGGATTGATGGCGTTGATCAACGTAGATTTTCCGGCTCCTGAATGTCCGCCTACCATGCATTGCTTGCCTTTCATCTTGTCGGCGACCTCATCCACTCCCTGCCCATGGAGTGCACTGACATCGAGACAAGTATACCCGATCCCCTCGTATATCTCGCGGTAAATGCCGGCTACTTGGCGCTCCTCCTCGCTGTATTCGTCTATTTTATTGAAGACAATGACCGTAGGAATATCGTAAGCATCGGCTACGACCAGAAACCGGTCGATAAACCCAAGCGAAGTCCGCGGACGAGCGATGGTTACGAGGAGAAATGCCACATCAATATTGCTCGCTACAATGTGGGTTTCTTTGCTGAGGTTGACGCTTCGCCGTACGATATAATTTTTGCGCTCTTCGATTTCGAGGATCACAGCCTGACCTTCATCACCCTCTTCCGGCTCAATAATTACATGGTCGCCAACGGCTATAGGATTGGTATGTCGAAGGCCTTTCATGCGCATCTTTCCCCGAATACGGCATTGCCACATTACGCCATCCCCATCGCGCACAGCATACCACTTACCCATCGATTTCACTACAACACCTGTCATTGTGCTCCTATCGCGATGCGGTTAATTCCTTGAATACGTCTTCCAGACTCTTCTCCTTGCGCTGCAGTCCCAGCACGAATGTACCCGATTGGACCGCGAACTCAGAAACGTCCTTTCGAATATCCGCATCCGATTGCACTTCCAATAGCCAGGTATTGCTACGCACATTGCGCACGGAGCCCACATGTGGTAAGTTGCTCAAGTCGGTTTCCGACACGGCGTCGCTAAATTCCACTTCGAGCGTATAGCCCGCACCATCCATACCGTTTCGAAGTTCGCTCACCGGCTTGTCGGCCACTAGTGTGCCGCGGTTGATGATCAAAGCTCTGTTGCAAATAGCCTCCACTTCCTGCATAATATGGGTGGAAAGCATCACGGTTTTTTCCTTACCAATATCGGTGATAAGTGCCCGGATTTCCACAAGTTGATTGGGGTCCAGTCCACTGGTTGGCTCATCAAGAATCAACACTTCAGGGTCGTGAATGAGCGCCTGAGCCAGGCCAACACGCTGACGATAGCCCTTGGACAAAGCGCCAATCTGTTTATGCTGTTCCAGTCCAAGCCCCACCCGATCAATCATCTCCATTACACGTTGCTCCAGCCGATCGATCTTGTAAATCCTTCCGCAAAAAGAGAGGTACTCTTTCACGTACATATCGAGATACAACGGATTGTGCTCGGGCAGATAACCCACTTTCCGACGCACTTCCATGCTGTTTTCAACCGTATCGTAGCCGCACACCGTTACCTTACCACTGTTGGGTGGCAAAAAACAGGTTATCATCTTCATCATCGTCGATTTTCCTGCTCCGTTGGGTCCCAAAAAGCCCACGATTTCACCGCTATGAATAGTAAAACTCACATCATTTACGGCTTTCTGTTCGCCATACAATTTGCTCACGTTTTCCGACTGGATCGACATGCTACGGGGTTTGATTCGCACAAAGATAGAACATTGAAAACAGCGGTCTCATTGCACGGGTTGGCTAATTTCCGGCAAGTGCATCAGGCATACGCCAAATGGGTATACATTTGCCGTATGGCACGCTATGATCACATTGGCAAAAATTACAATGAAACACGTTCCTGCGACCCTGTGCTGCTGCAAAATCTCATCGATTTATTGCAGGTCAAGGAAAATCATCAGTGCATTGATATTGGCTGTGGAACAGGAAATTACACGTGTGCACTGGCCAATCAAGGAGGTTCATGGATCGGGGTAGACCCTTCGGAGGTTATGCTTAGTAAGGCATCCGCCAAATGCAATACCGTTCATTGGCTGCAAGGCACAGCCGAAGACTTTGGAAACGACGTTCCACTTTTTGACCGCGCATTGTGCACCCTAACCATCCACCACTGGCCCGATCTCAAGGCAGGGTTCGCCAACATTTCAAAGCATCTGCACCCTGAGGGTAAATTGGTCATATTCACCTCTACCCCGCATCAAATGAAGCAGTATTGGCTCAACGCCTACTTTCCCAAAATGATGCGCGTCTCCATGAAGCAAATGCCCGAATTGGAACGGGTAAAGGAGGCGCTTGATGTTGCAGGACTCATTGTAGAACAAGCAGTTCCCTATGATATCCATCCCGAACTGGAGGACTTGTTTTTGTACTCGGGCAAATTCGCTCCTGAAATGTACTTTGACCCTTCAATCCGGCGGGGAATTTCCTCCTTTTCTCACCTTGCCGATCAACGAGAAGTAGAACATGGATTGCGTCAGTTGCGTGCAGACATCGAAAACGGATCATTCCTCGAAATTGCACGAAAATTCCGGCATCATGGAGGGGATTACCTCTATCTCATCTGCCATAAAAAAACCTGAACCTCACTTGGTAAGCAAGGAGAAGTGCCCGTGCGTCTCCCTCAGGGGTGAATTTCCGCAGGCCAATTCATATCGCGCAATATAGTAGTACACCCCGTCAGGTGGGAGGTTATCGGTAAGGGGATCCCAAAAGGGTTTCTGAGCGGTGGACTCAAACAGCTTTACTCCCCAACGATCAAAAACCACCAGTTCAAACAGTTCGAAATAGGAAGGAACATCCTCCATTTCAGGAACCGTCTTTACTCCGGCTGCCGAAACTATGTAGGGTTGAAACCATCTGTTGATGCTGTTACCATCGGGCGAGATAACATTGGGAAAGTAAACCTCCCCTTCAATACCATTATCATTACTGACCAGCACCAATTCAGATACTTCTTGAGCATTGTCGCAATTCAGGTCTTCAATGAGTACACTTATTTCATACTGTCCGGGCTCCTCGTATAAATACTGAAAATCACTCACTCCTGAAATCACCGTTCCATCGCCCATACTCCATACAATAGCATCGTATTCCGACCCAAAATAATCGACAAAAATGAGTAGTGAATCGGAGCACAACGGAGGCTCTGCTGTGAATAGTGGTGTAAGTTGCAAGGGTGTTGCAACTTCGATGGTAGCGAAGGCTGTATCACTGCACGGACCGCCATCTTCCCAAATAAGGTAGCTCACCTCATACGTACCACCTTGCGCATAGGTAATGGTTTCCTGATCGTTCGTTGAGCCCAATCCGTTTCCAAAATCCCATGCCCCATCCACACCTACGGATCCGGCATTAGTGAAATCAACCTCAAGTGGAGCGCACCCCACGAGCGGAGATGCACTCAAGGCGGCGTTAACCGTGGCCGTTTCTACCTCAACATCAACCGACATCGAATCTTCCGAATCACAAAAAGAATCGAGTACCGTCAACGTTATGGTGTAGTCGCCGGTATTGTCATAGGTATACACGAAATTCTCCCCGTTGGCCGAACCGCCATCTCCCATGTTCCACTGAATAGACTCATATTCTCCACCCGTGTAGTTCACCACTACATCCGGGTTGAGCTGGCACGGCTCAGAAAGAACCGTAAAGTCTGCATTGAGTTCCAGTGGATCCTGAACAGTGATCTCGATATATGAAGTATCTGCCAAATTGCACGTTTCCGGATCTTCAGCGATGTATATCACGGTATATACCCCTGGTTCATCAAAGGTGACCTCCGGTTCGGGATCGGTGGTGGTGTCTCCGTTTCCGAAATCCCAAAAATCCGACGCGCTGTTGCTGCCAAAGTTGGAGAATTGCACCGTAAATGGAGTACATCCCTGCGTTTGCGGACTCGCCGAAGCCACCGCCACAAGCGACTCGATTTCCAAGTCATACTTGAAAACGGCCAGGTTACAGTTGGTCGAGTTGTTGTCTTCCGACCAAGCCCCGTTGGTAGTCGGAAAATTATCCGATCCACCACAACCGGCGCACACAGCCTGGTACACAATCCCTTTGGGTGAAAACCGTGATGTTCCACCGTCCACATGCTCACCCAGATTGGATGCTCCCAAGAACGAACCAAAAATCAAATCTGCCATATCCGCATCAAACACCACCACGTAAAAATCGCTGCCATCGGTTGAAGTCTGGTAGGCATCCGTAGTAACCGGCATTCCTGTAGTGCTTCCGAATTGTCCGTTGAGCGCTCCACCCCATCCCGAGACAAAAATGCGGTTGCAGTTATCTACCAGGAAAGCCGTCGGACAAATGTTCACCTGGCTGAACCCGGCACCGTTTCCGAAGCGACTGGCTACTTCAAGTTCACTGAAATCCTCTGCGAACTTTTGAATGAATTGACCGGCACCATCGTTCGCATACACCCCGTCGGTCACAGTCATATCACCTTCAGTTTGTCCGGTGACCCATACTTTACCCTGAGTATCCAACTCAATAAAGAAGGTTTGGTCATACGACGAGGTGCCCAGGTAGGTGCACGCTTGTAGCTCACCATCTTCCAGCAACAGCATGTAGCCATCAGTTCCCCCTCCGAAGTCGGTCTGGTAGGCGCTTTCGGTAGTAGGCAAGTTATTCGATTGGGTTCCTCCGGCCACATAAACTTTGAAATCGTTGGTAACATCAATACTATACCCGCTGTCATTAGATGCACCGCCCCAATACGTTCCCCATTCAAGGTTACTCAGCATTGCATTTAGCTTGAATACAACGGCATCCTGGGTTCCTTGCAGGTCTTGTTGTGCGGTCCCCGTCGTAACCGGGAAATCGTTGGAATGTGTGTTGCTGACGACATATACGTTGTTGCTGATATCCACCACCACTTCCGATCGAAATACATCGCCGTAATTATTGGAAATATTGTCATTGGTGCCGTCATTGCCCGAGCCTCCTATATAGGTAGACGCCACAATATCACTGCCGTCTTCATTAAATCGGGTGATGAATATATCGGTTCCATTATTAAAGGTAACGCCGCCCAATGGAAATGAAATACTCCCGCCCTGGAACGACGGATACAGCGCATTATCCGACACCGGGAAATTGGTTGAGCCGGTAAAACCAATTATAACTAACTGGTTGCTATTGTTGACTACCATACTACTTGGCAAATCCGTATCGGATCCCCCGAGATAGGTTGAATACACGAGGTCGCTTCCGTCGGGGGTGAACTTGGTTATCCCTATATCCCACGATCCGTTGTTGAACGAAGTATCATACGCTCCCGTTGTTGTGGGGTATCCGGCGCCTCCTACGATTCCTGCCCCGTAGGCGTGGTCCTGACTGTCGAAAGTAGCGGTATATCCCCAGTTGTCTGATGTGCTTCCGGAGTACGAGGAAAATACCAAAACCGGATCGATGATCAATGTTTGTGAAATATCATAGCCATCCGGCAAATGGAATGACAGTTGGTCACCCTGCCGGGAAAATTCACATTTGACAAGTGTCTTAACCCCATTGATGACCTGATAGGCATAAGGCTTCATTTCGCGCATAGTCCCAACCGATGTACCGATGAGCAAATGTCCGTTTTCCAACTTCACTTGCTCCGCACCTTCGTATTCCCAACGAATGAGAGCTGCATCACTTCCCGGATGCACAATGAAGTTGTACTTGATATTGTTGTACTCCGATGTCAATTCCAAATCAATTCCGCTGTAGATCTCCTTACTGTGGATGTGTGAGTACACCGGAACATTACCTCTCCACATCGAACGGTCCTGCCCCAAAAAGAAGTTCCGCACCCAGGGCTGTTGACCTTGCCCCTCTGTTTTTGGAACCTGGCTTCCAATCAGTTGCATTTTATAAGCATGCCAATGAACACTGTTCTCCTCGCTACTCCCCGGAGTCATGTGCAAAGCTTGCAGTTGATCCTTGTCGTACAAATTGAACGTCATACCATCGTTCTCGAGGAACACGTAGCCTGCAGCAAAGGGCGACATCGCAATAACCTGTTGCGGATATTGTCCCGTGTTGAGGGCGTATGCCACATCATTTGCCGGATTAGTCAGGTGTGGATTGTTCTGTGCGCACAGGGCCGGTACGATGGCCAAGGCAAGAATTGCAAGGATTAGTTTTCGGTTCATCAGGGTAAGGTTTGGCCTAAAGATATGAAATTGAAGAAGTAAGCCCAACACTTCATGCCCCCGCAAAAGTTTAAATCAAAAAAAAGCTCCGCCGATGGCGGAGCTTTACAGAGTAGTAGGTTGGGTATGCTTTTACATCATGCCGCCCATGCCACCCATTCCTCCGGCTGGCATAGCAGGCATTTTATCATCTTCCGGAATATCCGAAATCACACACTCGGTAGTGAGGAGCATTCCTGCGATAGACGATGCGTTTTCAAGTGCTACACGAGCAACTTTAGTCGGATCGATTACACCGGCGTCAAACATATTCATGAATTCTTCCGTGTGTGCGTTGTATCCGTAGTCGTCTTTTCCTTCACGCACCTTTTGAACGATTACCGCACCTTCACCACCAGCATTGGCGATGATTTGACGCAAAGGTTCTTCGATGGCGCGGCGGATGATCGCAGCTCCGGTTGTTTCATCGTGGTTAGCTCCTTCGAATTTGTTCAATGCCTCCGCTGCTCGGATGTACGCTACACCTCCACCAGGGATAATTCCTTCTTCCACGGCTGCACGAGTTGCATGCAATGCATCGTCAATTCGATCTTTCTTTTCCTTCATTTCTACTTCGGTAGCGGCACCTACATAGATTACCGCAACACCACCGGCCAATTTAGCCAGACGCTCCTGAAGCTTCTCACGGTCGTAATCAGAAGTCGTTTGTTCGATTTGAGCACGGATCTGACCTACACGAGCCTCAATAGCTTCAGGGGAACCTGAGCCATTGATCAATGTTGTGTTGTCTTTATCAATCACTGCCTTCTCAACGGTACCCAGATCATCGAGCGTTGCATTCTCCAATTTGAGACCGGTTTCTTCTGAAATTACGTTTCCGCCGGTAAGCACAGCAATATCCTGAAGCATCGCCTTGCGTCGGTCACCAAATCCAGGAGCTTTCACAGCCGCCACTTTGAGTGAACCACGAATCTTGTTTACTACGAGGGTGGCAAGTGCCTCACCATCTACATCTTCAGAGATGATCAACAATGGCTTTCCTGTTTGAGCTGTCTTCTCAAGAATGGGCAACAAGTCCTTCATGTTGGAGATCTTCTTATCATAGATCAACAAGAAAGCACCTTCCAACTCAGCCTCCATTTTCTCAGGATTGGTAACGAAGTATGGTGACAAGTAACCACGATCGAACTGCATACCTTCAACGGTTTTCAATTCATCTTCAGTTCCTTTGGCTTCTTCAACGGTGATTACACCTTCCTTGCCGGCTTTTTTCATTGCTTCGGCAATGAGCTGTCCGATTTTAGTATCGTTGTTGGCAGAGATAGTAGCCACCTGTTCGATTTTTCCAAAATCGTCACCCACCTCACGTGAGATCGCACGCAGACCTGAAACAACAAGTCCAACTGCCTTGTCCATTCCACGCTTAAGATCCATTGGGTTGGCACCTGACGCTACGTTTTTCAATCCTTCATGAACGATCTCTTGAGCCAGTACGGTTGCTGTGGTAGTACCATCACCCGCAATATCAGCAGTTTTTGATGCTACTTCCTTGAGCATTTGAGCTCCCATATTCTGAACGGGATCAGCCAATTCAATTTCCTTTGCAACCGACACCCCATCTTTGGTAATTGTCGGAGCGCCGAATTTCTTATCAATGACAACATTTCGACCTTTTGGTCCGAGGGTAACTTTTACCGCATTCGCCAAAGCGTCAACTCCGGCCTTAAGGGCTACCCGGGCGTCTGAATCAAAACTGATTTCTTTAGCCATTTTATTTCGTTTTTGGTATGATTAAACAATGAGATTTGGTGATCAGATGATAGCGAAGATGTCGCTTTCACGCATGATCAAATAGTCGGTGCCTTCGATGTTGATCTCGGTACCTGAGTATTTGCCGTACAAAAC
>JAGQVX010000031.1 GCA_020437755.1 Flavobacteriales bacterium | reverse complement strand
CTACGGGCATACCGTTATTCTTGAACTGAACCAGCACAAACCCGGGTGAAGATGGATCGATATCGTATCGAAACGTAGCGGATATGCCGCTCACAAATTGGTCGGCGAATGCAAATCCGCCGGGAAAGAAAAGTTCGTCTCCCTCCGGAATCTGTCCCCAGATGGCAAATCCGGGAAACGTTTCACCTTCAAAAATGCTCGTTTCCAAGCGCATTGCCGATCCATTAACACCGGCAACTTCGGTGCAAGGTGTGTATCCGGTGAACCAGAAGAATTGGTCGTTTCCACTAACGAAGTCAGAAGGAGTCACCACCGGATTGTCAAAAGTTGGATTTGTGGTCCACGATTCGAATCCGCCGTTCTCCTGGGCAGAAAAGGATTGAACTAAAGCAAAGCAGAGTAAAATGAGTAATGGTTTTTTCATGTTTATCGCGTTGATATTGAATGGATAAAGTTAAAATTTCCACTCGCCAGAGGGGGATTTTTCGCGTTTTTTATCAACTCAAAAAGGTGAAAACATTGCATCTTTATGGCATTCGCCAAATGATGTGTATCGATGAAAGGCCTAAATACCAATCGCTGGAATCGTCTTAGGTACTCGCTGTACCTTCCCATATACGACTTGGTAGCATCGCCTTTTCGTGGCATGCGCCAAATGTCACTCAGTTGGATGCGAGCTTCCAGCGAAGCAAGGGATGTGCTCATTGTGGGTGCAGGTACCGGATTGGATTTGGAGTTCCTCAGCGGGCATCGGATTGTGGCGACTGACATTACTCCCGGCATGATCCGCGCCTTGGAGCGAAGAGCCGAAGGTCACAACATGGCTGTGGAGGCTCGCGTCATGGACGGACAGCAACTGGAATTTGAAGACCAGTCTTTCGACGTAGTGGTACTTCACTTGATCCTCGCCGTGATTCCCGATCCCGTGCGTTGTTTGCAGGAAGTGGAACGGGTCCTGCGTCCTGGAGGGGAGGTTCTCATTATGGACAAATTTGGGGAATCGGGTAAGGTAGGGGTTGTTCGTCGATTGCTAAACCCGATCACCGATACCTTATTCTCCGCCATTGACCGGGATTTCAATCATATTCTTGAACAAACCCGTCTGGTTAAGACAAAAGAAGAGCACTTGCGTTGGATATTCCGACGGATCAAATTGGAGAAACGTCAAAACCGCTGAAATGTGAAAGCATAGTCTTGAATTCACTTACTCATGAATTCAGACCATTTGCATGTATTATTTCCCCACCATTTTTGCGGGATCTACCCACTGGTCATATTCCTCGTCGGTTACATAGCCCAAGGCCAGAGCCGCATGTTTCAACGTTGTGCCTTCGGCGTGTGCTTTTCCTGCAATTTCGGCCGCTTTGTAATAACCAATACGCGTGTTCAAAGCAGTGACCAACATCAATGAATTGTCCACCAATTCCTTAATTCGTGCGTCGTTGGTTTCGATTCCCTGAGCGCAATGTTCATCAAAGGAAACACAAGCATCACCCAACAAACGTGCACTTTGGAGCAGGTTGGCAGCCATGACCGGTTTGAACACGTTGAGTTCATAGTGTCCTTGGGCTCCACCAACAGCAATGGCTACATCGTTGCCAATTACTTGTGCACACACCATGGTCATGGCTTCGCATTGTGTTGGATTCACTTTTCCGGGCATGATTGAACTCCCGGGCTCATTGGCCGGAATGATCAACTCTCCAATTCCTGAGCGAGGGCCGGAGGCCATGAGGCGAATGTCGTTTGCAATTTTATTCAGGGATACTGCCAATTGACGCAATGCTCCATGAGTTTCCACAAGTGCATCGTGTGCGGCAAGAGCCTCAAACTTGTTTTCGGCCGACACGAAAGGTAGGTTGGTGAAGAGGGCTATCTTTTCTGCTACCAAATCGGCATATCCTACCGGTGTGTTGATGCCGGTGCCCACAGCCGTGCCACCCAATGCCAGTTCAGCGAGGTGAGCAAGTGTATTTTTGAGCGCCTTCAGCCCATGGTCGAGCTGCGAAACATACCCTGAAAATTCTTGTCCTACAGTGAGAGGAGTAGCATCCATGAGGTGCGTACGTCCAATTTTTACCACGTTATCAAATTGCTGTGCCTTGGCATGCAAGGTGTCGCGCAGTTGTTGAACACCTGGAATAGTGCATTCTACAACCATTTTATAGCACGCAATGTGCATCCCGGTTGGAAAGGTATCATTGGATGACTGCGATTTGTTGACGTCGTCGTTGGGGTGCAGCACCTTTGGCTTGTCCATCAATGTTCCTCCCTGAAGTACGTGGGCACGATTGGCCACAACTTCATTCACATTCATATTGCTTTGTGTTCCCGAACCGGTTTGCCAAATAACCAAAGGAAATTGATCGTCGAGTTTACCTGCAATGATTTCTTCGCACACCTTTGAGATCAAATCGCGCTTAGTTGCATCAAGCACCCCCAAGTCACAATTGGCATGTGCGGCTGCCTTTTTGAGGTAGGCAAAGGCGTGGATGATTTCAATGGGCATACTGGCCGAAGGACCAATTTTAAAGTTGTTGCGCGAACGCTCGGTTTGAGGTCCCCAATATTTATCGGCAGGCACTTGAACTTCGCCTATGGTGTCTTTTTCAATGCGGTATTCCATGAATGTGAATTTTATTCCAAAATTAGTTCAGGAAACGGAGCTAGAATCCATTTCTGTATTGATAGAAATCAGGTTTGACTGGCTTTTCCCTCTCCCATGAGGAATGACTTCAGGAAGCCATCAATCTCACCATCGAGTACGGCGTCGGCGTTGCTGGTTTCATGCCCCGTACGCACGTCTTTTACCATTTTGTAGGGTTGCAACACATAGCTGCGGATTTGCGAACCCCATTCAATTTTTTTCTTGTCGGCTTCGATCTCTGCGCGGGCAGCATTTCGCTTGGCCAGTTCCATTTCGTAGAGCTGTGACTTGAGGAGTTGCATGGCTTTCTCCTTGTTGCCTAGCTGACTACGTGTTTCTGTATTGTCGATCACGATTCCGGTTGGAGCGTGTCGCAGTCGAACACCGGTTTCCACCTTGTTTACATTCTGTCCTCCGGCACCTCCCGAACGGAAGGTCTCCCAGGTAATATCCGAAGCATTTACCTCGATTTCGATGGAGTCATCAACAAGCGGATACACGTACACTGAAACGAATGAAGTATGCCGACGGGCATTGGAATCGAAGGGTGAAATGCGCACCAGACGGTGTACTCCGTTTTCTCCCTTGAGCATCCCAAAGGCAAATTCTCCTTCAAACTCAAGCGTGACCTGCTTAATACCGGCTACATCGCCTTCCTGTATGTCGAGTTCTCGAATTTTATAGCCCTTGCTTTCGGCCCACATCTTGTACATGCGCATCAACATGCGCGCCCAGTCGCAGCTCTCGGTACCTCCGGCGCCGGCCGTAATCTGAATCACCGCATTGAGCGAGTCTTCTTCAGCGGAAAGCATGTTTTTGAACTCCAGCTCTTCAATGGCATTTACAGCATTCGCAAATGAAGCGTTAACCTCATCTTCATCAGCCTCACCTTCCTTGAAAAAATCATAGAGCACGGTGACGTCTTCCACTGCCGATTCAGCCTCAGCGTAGGAGTCGGTCCATACTTTTTTATTGCGGATCTGCTTCATTACAGCTTCCGCCTTCTTAGGGTCGTTCCAGAAATCGGGATCCTGAGTCTGTTTTTCCTCCTCAGCAATCTGCATTAACTTGGTATCGACGTCAAAGATACCCCCTTAACGCAGCCAGGCGCTTAGAAAGTTGGGTCAATTGTTCCTGTGTAAACATGGCGGCAAAGGTACTTCAACCTTTTGAATGGAAAGCATCTCTACAGCGATTTATTGCGCAAAACCACATCCATTCGTTTCCAGATTATTTCCTGCTCAAATCCGCGCTGAGCAAGGAATTGTGCGATTTTTCCCCGTTTTGTGTATTCGTCCTCTTCTGCGATCCTGGCATATTTGCGCTCAATCAGTTGGTCCACAATTTCGAGGTATTCTTCATCGGGGAATTGATCGATGAATTCCGTAATGAGGTATTGCGGTAGTTGCAACTCCTTAAGTCCGAAGCGAACCTTGACCTTTCCCCATTGTTTGAGTCGGATTTTGCCCCGTACAAATGATTCGGTGAACCTACGGTCATCAACGAATTGTTCGTCATGCATTTGCTGATACAGGCGTTCCCGGTCTTCGGGCGTTAACAGCATCGAGCGCAATTTTTTTTCGAGCTGGCTACTGCAGCGTTCCTGGTAGTTACACCATTTGCGTATGCGTTCCGTAAGCGGGTGCTCCATTTTCCTGTAGTTCTGGTGAGTTGTTCGCGTTATCCCCGGGCATTCAGTACTCCATTTGGCGAATGCCGTATGCTTTTTCTCAGCAATAGCGAGCTCAGTGCGAAGATACTGGTCAATTGCCAATTTCATTTATTCCTTTTTGAGGATTGTATTGTGCCTGTTTAAACAAGTTTTATGGCACAAGGCCAAATAATGCATTCGAGCCTGAAACCTTTGAGGGGGTATTTCGTTTTGCTCATTGGTGCACGGAATGTATGTATTACTTTTGCGCTATTACTTAGATTGATTAAAGAACTGACGATGAAAGCTGAATTGCTGGCTCAACTGGTGGAATTGACAGGAAATGAAGATCCCGGAGCAGTGCGGGCCGATGTAAAATCGTTAGTGTCACGGTATAATGCCGAGACATTACGTGAAAAGAAGGAACAAAAAGCGGCCTGGGACGAGGTAGAGCATGAAGAAGGAGAAGAGTTTGTCTTTTCTCCCAATGCCCTTGATGTAGATTTTGAAGCGGCATTTGCCGAATTCAAAGAGAAGGACCGCATTCAGCGGGAAGCCGTTGCTGCCGAACAAAAGAAAAACCTCGACGTTCGTAAAGATTTGCTGAGACAATTTCAGGAATTGGTATCCGATGAGGAGAATATTGGCAAGGCATTCGCCCGATTCAATGAACTCACAGAGGAATGGAAGTCTGCCGGACCGGTATCGGGAGAAAAGTTCAAGGATGTGCAGGATGAGTATGTTCGATTGCGCGACGAATTCTTTTACAATATCAATATCTATAAGGAACTCAAAGAGCACGACCTTAAAATCAATGAAAAGAAGAAGCAGGAATTGATTGATGAGGTGAAAGGTGTGAGTCCTGAATTGCCTATTAAAGAACTGGACGCCCGTGTGCGTGATTTGCAGTCGCGCTGGATGGAAATTGGTCCGTCACCACGGGAAACCTATAAAGAAATGGCTGATGAGTTTTTTGGCGTATGCCGGGAACTGATTGGCAAAATCAAAGAGCACTTTCAATCGCTGCAAGAAGAGTTTGACCAAAACCTTGCCGCCAAAAAGGAGCTGGTGGATCAACTCGTGCGTATTGTGGAACTCGAAATTCAGAACCACGGTACATGGAAAAAGAAGACCGATCAGGTGCTCGAACTTCAAAAGAAGTGGAAGGAAATTGGTTTCGCCCGCAAAGGGGATAACGAACAGGTTTGGGAAGAATTCCGCGGACTGTGCGACAAATTCTTCGATGCCAAGCAGGCTTATTATGATGCCCGCAAAGACGAACAGTCAAATAACAAGTCGCGCAAGGAGTCACTCATCGCCCAGGCTCGTGAATTGAGCCAGTCAGACGATTGGAAGGAAACTACCGATAAGTTAATCGGACTTCAGAAAGAGTGGAAGAAGGTGGGCTCAGCAGCGCACTATGAGGAGCAAAAGCTTTGGAATGACTTCCGATCGGCATGTGATGACTTTTTCTCTCGAAAAAGTGAGCACTTTGGATCAATGGACCAGAAGCAGGAAGTAAACCTGCAAGCTAAACTCGACCTGATTGCGGAAATCAGCGCCTATGAGATGTCGGGCAATAAGCAGGAGGACATCGCAGCCCTCAAAGACTTTTCAGCACGCTGGCACGAGATAGGTTTTGTTCCAAAAAAGAACCTTCAAGAGACCTATGATGCCTACAATGCGGCACTCGATGTGAAGTATAAGGAGCTCAATGTAAATGAGTCGGAACGGCACATTATTCAGTACAAGGAGCGTATTTCAGGAATGAAATCGGGTGGTAATTCGGAGAATCAACTTCATAAGGAACGTACATTCATCATGCGGAAGATGGAGACTTTACAGTCCACCATTCGACAGTACGAGAACAATATGCTTATTTTCACCGGAAAAGGGGCGGAGAGCATGAAACGTGAAATCGAAAAGAAAATCAAGGCAGCAGAGCGCGAGATGGAAGATCTCGAGAAGAAACTCGACCTGATTTAGAAAAGACTTATCTATTCGTTTTGATGGGCTTCCTCCAGGATTTCAGCATGAATTCCGGGAAGTGAGAACGTGAAGGTTGCTCCTTCATCCGGCACACCATGGGCAGTTACTTGTCCGCCGTGACGGTTGACTATACGTTTCACAATGGCCAATCCCACACCCGTTCCTTCGAAGTCGGCATCGGTATGCAAGCGTTGGAATACTCCAAATAGTTTATCGGAGTAAGCCATATCGAACCCAACACCATTGTCCTTGACGTAGTAGGTTACCAAGTCATTATCGGTTGAGCACCCAATTTCAATGCGCGTTTGTTCCTTGGTTCGCGAGTATTTTATAGCGTTCCAAATTAAATTGGACATCACCTGTCTGACCAGGGATTTATCTCCCTGACAAGGCTGCAGGTTGTGAACCATAAAATGGATGTCCCGGTCTTCAACACCTACCATCAATTCACCAATAATTTCCCGTGTAATAGTCTCCATGTCGAGTACGCTAAAGTTCATGGGGAGTCTACTGGTGCGTGAAAAATGCAGCAAGTCATCAATGAGAGCACTCATCTCTTTGGCTCCTTTGATGATATGGGTGAGGTACATTTTAGACTCTTCATCCAGCACGTTTTCGCTCTCTTCTTTCAGGACTTGTGAGAAACTGTTGATCGCTCGTAAAGGAGCACGCAAATCGTGAGAAATGGAATAGCTGAAGCTTTCCAGCTCCTGGATGGCGCTTTGCATTTTTTCGGTACGCTGAACTACGCGCGTCTCCAGTGTGTCGTTGAGTTCTTCAAGCTTATCAAGCACAATTTCCCGTGAAATCGCACCTCCCATATTTCGGGCTACAGTTTGCAAAGACGACTTTTCATAGTTCGACCACTTTACCAAGCGCGTACAACGCACCATCAGTATCATTCCCCAAATTTCTGCATCGACCAATATGGGTACCGTGATGAGGTTGCATACATCAGACGGAACAGACAAAGGGATGTGTAGGAGTTCTTCCGGATACATTTCAACGCATGCGCCTTGAGTAATGGCGTCAAAGTGGTCCTGGAAGACGTAGTTAGATATTCCGCATAGAAAATTGTTGGATTCTTCACGGGGTGGATTGACACTGCTATGATTCCACCGTAGTTCTACTTTGAATTCTGCATTTTCAGTGTCGGTATGATGCAATTTCAGTAGCGCTCCCACATCGGCTTCCAGGGTCATGGCACTCGTTGTAAGGACATTGAACAGTGCATCTTTTATGTTTCGCTCGGCAATAAGCTCAACGGCGCCGTCTGAAATTCCTTGCAGAAGCTTGGCCTGATGATACACTTCCTGCTCTTTCGATTTCATTGGAGTAATATTCGTCGTGCTCATGAGCATCCTAAAGTATCCAAGCTCATTGCCCATGAATCGGGCATGCTTCCAGGTGCAAATCTCGTTGCCTTGAAGATCGTTGAAGTAAGCCTCCCCTTCGTAGTATTCGGATTTGTTCCAGATGGCCAATACCAGCTGCTCCATGTGTTCGATAGACTTCTGAGTGTACAGCTTGTGGATATTGGCTTTGAATTCATTCAAAGATTCACAACCGTATAAATGTAGCGTTTCCGGATTGGCGTCTTTCAGCGATAACATGGCCCGGATATCGAGGTAGTTGGATAAATTGAGATTCAAATATTCCAGGACATCTTCGACCCCTTGTTTTTTCAAGTCTTCCAAATAGTCCTTCAACGCCGTATAATCATACTCACCAATGGCAACTCCTACATTTTGAAAGGTGGATTTGTACTTCTTCTCTTGCCGTAGCAGTTTGTCCTGGAATTTCTTACGTTCAATGGAGTAGATGATGGACTTTTCCAACAAGTTGCTGTCAAATTCACCCTTTACAATATAATCCTGTGCTCCCAGCTTCACGATCTCCAATGCGATGTTCTTATCGCTCAATCCGGAAAGGATGACAATGGGGGAGTTCAGTGTTTCGTTTTGCAACGAGGTAAAGGTGTCCTGGCCAAAACTATCAGGTAAAAACAAATCGAGGAATACTATGTCGAATTCGTTTTCTCGTACCAACCCAATGGCCTGATCCAGGGTTTCCGCATGTTCTACGTGAATAAAAAAATCCCGGATCTGGCCGAGAATTTCCTTGAATATGATGTAGTCCTGAAGATTGTCTTCAACAACCAATATTTTGACCTTGAGATAGTTCATTTGATCAGGTTGGTAGCGTGAAGCTGACAACAGTGCCCTTGCCTTCACGCGATTTAACTTCAAGCGATCCGCCATATTTTTCAACGATCGCCTTGGCAATCGCCAGACCAGCTCCCACATTGGGAGTTTTTGAATCGGCCTTGCGGAAAATCTCACATACGCTATCTAAATATACTGATTTTATACCTCGTCCATTATCCTCTACGCTAATTTTAGCTTTTCCATCTGCTTCGGAACACGCTGATATGCGAATATTTAGCGGAGTCTTGTCGGCATTTTCAAATATGTTGTGAAGGAGGATTTTGAATAAGTCAATGATCAATCCCCATTGTGCGCGAACCGTTGGTAGATTATCAAAAGTAACCACAGCCTGCTTCTCCGAAATTTCATGTGAATACATAGTGAGCAGGTCTTCCATTAGGGGTCGTAACTCAATCTCGGTTATGTCCTCGCGATTTCGCCCCACGCGAGACAATTGTACCAATGCCTGCATCATCTGCTTCATCTTGTTGGCATTTTCCCGACAGTAATCCATGTATTCATGCATTTCTGCCGGCATTTCCTTGCCATATTTGATATCCATCAAATCCAAAAATGAACTCATCATGCGCAACGGCTCATTCAGGTCATGAGATACGATGTAAACAAATTTTTCAAATTCACCGCTGGGGGCTGCCAGGGTGCCGGGTGGTTTTTGATGGGGGGCTACCGGTTGGGTCATGCTCGTTTGTCGGCTAGAATCTCCTCAATGATTTGAGGCAGATACATAAATTCAGCATTCTTTTTCACGCAACGCTTCACTCCTTCGGCTTCAGCCATTTTTACCGTGTAGGGGTCGTCAGTATTCGACAAGAAAATCACAGGTACGTGTATGCGCAGCGATGACATCAGTTTGATAAAATCAAATCCATCAATAGTCGGCATCGATATATCGAGCAGGATTAAATCTATTGGAGTGGTTGTCAATACGGATATCGCTTCGCTGGTTGTGAGGGAAATCTCCACATCATAGCCGTGCTGATCCAGCAACATCTTCGTGGTCTTTAACGTGACCACTTCATCATCAATAAGCAATAGCTTCGTTCTCATATACATCCATTTACCCACAACGCGCGGATGTATCAAAGGTACTCCTCACCTTCATGGGTAAGGTAAGAGGGTTTCTTAACTGGATGTAGGAATATTCTTACGTACGATTGCGTGGCTTCTTCCAAAGGGGCACCGCTCCGCACGGTTCTCCGTACATGATGGTGAGTGCTACACCCTGAACTTGTGCAACAAAGGTCAGGTAAACTCGCTCGGGTATGCCTTCTCCGCACCCCTTTATCATGATGCGTTTGCCCTCAAATTCTGAAGTGTCGAGTTGAGTGATGGCCGATTCTAATAAGGTCTCTTTTACATTGACCATTTTCCCCAGGTGTGTGCCGCTGGTAATTCCAAAAGTGGCCGTGGCAATAAGCATATAGGCCCATACCGGCACGATAGCATCTGCCGAACAAAACAGTGCAAGGTGATGTCCGCGAAACTCTTCCCAGTTGGTTTCTTTGACCCAATGGCGGAATTCCTTTTCCTTCAGAATCATTCCTTGCCACAACTGTGGAGCAATGTCTAGCTCAGTAATAGGATCATGAGGAAGGTAGTCGGTAAGATCAACCGTTACAATGCCACTTTCTTCAACTTTGTTGACGATTTCGGACATACCGGTTAGCCCACGAGTTTTTTAGTTGCTCGGGATACCATTTCTCCCGCAGCCGCAACAATAGCAGCACTATCAAATCCACACTCTGCATACAACTCGGCCTGTGTGCCGTGCTCAATGAATTTATCGGGAACCCCCAGGCGTTTCACCTGCGCCGTGTATCCATGGTCAGCCATGAATTCCAATACTGCACTGCCCATTCCGCCTTGCAGACAGCCGTCTTCAACGGTAATAACCTTTTGAAATTTGCCCAATACTTCGTGAAGCAATACTTCATCAATAGGCTTTACAAAGCGCATATCATAATGGGCAACAGACATCCCCTCTTTCTCCAATTGCTCTATGGCTGCCGTAGCTTCATGGCCTATCGGACCAATGGTCAAAATGGCGAGATCGGTACCATTTTTAATACGTCGACCAGTTCCAACCTTGATGCGCTTCATGGGTGTTTTCCATTCGGTCATCACGCCATTACCGCGTGGATAACGAATGGTGAAAGGCCCCATGTCCGGCAATTGTGCCGTAAACATCAAATTGCGCATTTCCTGCTCGTCCATAGGTGAGGAAACAACCATATTCGGAATGCTTCGCATATAAGCGAGGTCAAAGACCCCATGATGCGTAGGTCCGTCAGCACCCACCAATCCGCCTCGGTCCAGGCAAAAAACGACATTCAGCTTTTGCAATGCCACGTCATGCACTACCTGATCGTAGGCGCGTTGCATGAATGAAGAATAGATATTGCAGAAAGGTAAAAGCCCTTGTGTCGCCATTCCTGCCGAGAATGTCACGGCATGTTGTTCTGCGATACCCACGTCAAAGGCACGCTCGGGCATGGCTTCCATCATGAATTTCAAGGAACATCCAGTGGGCATTGCCGGGGTTACACCCACAATTTTCTCGTTCTTTTCAGCCAGCTCAATAATGGTGTGTCCAAACACATCCTGATATTTCGGTGGTTGGGGACTTTTCGGAGCTACTTTAATGATTTCTCCGGTGTCTTTATTGAAAATCCCGGGTGCATGCCACTTTGTGGCTGACTCACGCTCGGCAGGTGCGAAGCCCTTACCTTTGGTAGTAACACAATGCAACAATTTCGGTCCGGGAATATCCTTCAAATCCTTCAGCACCTTCACCATGTACTCCACATCATGACCATCTATGGGTCCGAAATAGCGGAAGTTGAGCGATTCAAATAAGTTGCTTTGCTTCAGCAATGCTGATTTGATACCGTTTTCAACTTTTTGGGCAATGGCCTGAGCGTTCGGACCAAATTTGCTGATTTTCCCAAGTAGATTCCACACTTCATCCTTCACCTTATTGTAGGTATGTGAAGTGGTAATATCGGTGAGGTATTCTTTCAAAGCACCCACATTGGGGTCAATACTCATGCAGTTGTCGTTGAGAATAACCAACAAATTAGTATCCTCTACTCCGCCATGGTTCAAGGCCTCAAATGCCAATCCGGCAGTCATGGCGCCATCACCAATTACGGCTATGTGATTCACGTCGGGTTTGTTCTGCACGCGGTTGGCTACGGCCATTCCCAAAGCCCCGGATATCGAAGTAGAGCTATGTCCCACGCCAAACGTATCGTATTCACTTTCCGATCGTTTCGGGAAGCCACTTACGCCTTTGTACTTGCGGTTAGTGTCAAAAGCTTCACGTCGTCCGGTAAGAATTTTATGTCCGTATGCCTGGTGCCCAACGTCCCATACCAATTGATCTACAGGCGTGTTGAACACATAGTGAAGTGCAACGGTCATCTCGACTACCCCCAGACTCGCTCCGAAATGCCCCCCTTTTTCCGACACGACGTCGATTATAAACTGGCGCAGTTCATTGCAAACTTCTGGAAGTTCTTCTTCACTGAATTTGTCACGCAGATCTGCAGGGATTTCGATTTGAGACAGATGAGGCCCCGCCTGGTAATTGCTCATGGGTTCATGATATGATTCGAAAGGCTAAACAAATGTAGCAATTATTTGTTCGCTCCCGGGTTCTCGCATACAACGTCGGGCATGGAGTTTCATTGCCATGCTGTTGCAAGTTTGCTGGCATTCGCCAAATGGTTTACAGCATCTGTCGGTCATGCTTCACCTTCCGGAGAAGCGAGCTCCACAATTTGCTGCAACATGGCTTCAAAGATCTCTTTGCCGTCGGTATTGTTGAGAAGGTAGTCAGCTGCTCGCTCAGGGTGTGGCATCATGCCAAATACATTTTTACCCTTGTTGCAAACTCCGGCAATGTTTTGGAGGGATCCATTCGGATTACTGTCTTCGGTAATCTGTCCATCCTGCTCACAGTAACGGAAGATGATCTGATCGTTGTTGTTCAGATCTTTAATTGTTTCCTCATCAGCATAGTAGTTCCCTTCGCCGTGAGCTACGGGAATCATATAGCCACGACCAAATTCCAATTCGGAAGAAATAGGGCAGGTATAACTTTGAGGAGTGATGAAGACGTTTTTGCAAATAAACTTGCGGCTAGGGTTGTGCAGCAATGCACCGGGCAACAGGTGTGCTTCGCAAAGAATTTGAAAGCCATTGCATACCCCCATAACATAACCACCCTTGTTGGCGTGTGCAACTACCGAATCCATAATAGGCGAAAATCGGGCAATCGCACCCGAACGTAGGTAATCACCGTAGGAAAATCCACCCGGAATCACAATGAAGTCACACCCCTTAAGGTCTGTGTCTTTGTGCCACAAGCGTTCAACTTCCTGACCTAGAATGTTTTGCAACACATGAACCATGTCTTCGTCACAGTTGCTACCCGGAAAAATGACTACACCGAACTTCATACCTCGAAATTTGAGTGGCAAAGGTAGAAAAATTGGTGCGGAGGTGAGAAGGAATGTGGGTTGGAAATTGAACCTGTGAAGGCATTTCTCCAACAAGTATTGAACACATTAAAAATGATTATCATCCTAAGGAATAACATAAGTGCACATCAACATGCGCAGTGCACTGGCGTATTCCATTTGGCGAATGCCTCCTACTTATCCTAGGTATGATAAACTCCCAAACCCTACTCACCCCGTTAAAAACAAAAAGCCGATTCAAACGAACCGGCCCCCTGTCTTTATTATTGGATATCTGGTTAAGTGTAGTTCACTGTTATTTAGTGGATGATCTTGTAGCTTTTTATCTCACCGGTTGACGTGTTGGTAATGCTTATAATTCCCACCGGAACGCGCTGTCTCAATGGCAATATAACGTTGCCTTCACTGTACGTGCCACTCATTGGATCAATAATTCGTTGTCCCAAGGTGTTATACCCGTCAATTTGAATATCATAAGCCTGATTGAAGTCAAACTGGATTACGATCTGTCCATTCTGGTAAAGCAAATGCACACCGCTCGTAAATTCAGTTTCTTCTACGCCATTCACCACTTCCTGTACCTGGATGACTACTTGATAGGTATCATCACAAGAGTCGTTATTGGCAACCAATTCTACAACATAGGCACCTGGCTGGGTATAGGTATGCGAAGGGTTTTCATCGGTCGAAAGGGCTGTCCCATCTCCAAAATCCCACGCGAATTCTGTGGCGTTGGTGGTATTGTTGGAGAAAACTACGGTGGCCTCTCCATTAATCAAATCGATTACCTGGTTGTCGGCAACAAATGAAGCCACCACTGTTGGTGCTACCTCTACTTCGTAGGTCTCACCGTGTGTACATCCGTTTTCATCCATGATTACAACGCTATATGGACCGCCTTCCAAAGAACCAATTGAAGCGGTTGTTTGTCCGGTATTCCACAAGTAATCCAGGTTTCCGCTACCACCCATGGCTTCTATCGTAATGGATCCGGTGTTTTGATCACCACAATCCACGTGGCCAATAGTTGCATCCACTATGTAAATGGAATCGGGCTCGGAAATCGAGAAATCTTGAGTCAGTGCAGCACAGTAGTCGTTGTTTTCTACCATTACTGTGTAATCACCGCTGGCCAGGTTGTCGATCATTGCTTCTGTGTCGATGTCAGTCAACTGAGCTACGGTATTTCCTTGTCCATCCATTACTGTAAAGTTCCATGGGCCATCACCGGTTCCTGAAACAGTAAGGGCACCATCACCCATACCGTTACAGCTGATATCGGCAGTAGCAACCGGTAGCATCGCTCCCACATGAAGAATGAATCGAATATCTTCCTCTACTGGATCGGTGGTGAACGTAATCATGTTGCCTTCTGCAATTTCCCACTCATCTCCGGTAAGCAAATCCTCAATCGACAAGCAAGCCTGGAACCCGAGTTCCGGAGTCTTGGCAACGGTGATTTCAAATGTGCCTCCGTTAGGGGAGTGAATAGCAACTGGAATGTCAATATTTCCTTCGCCGGCCGGAATGGTATTCACCGCCAGAACAATTTCATCGGAACTCTTGGTGCCAATGTTGGGCACGTTGGCATCGCTGTAGAATTTGAAAGCATCTTCCGATGGCAAGTAGGCCATATCGGCTGCATCATCAAAGGCTACAATCATTTCATCTGTAGTGTTATTTCCGGTCATGCTTAGCATGAGGAAATTATCGGTCGTATTGGTAATGGGAGTCCAGTCGGTCACCTTGGCGGATTCATTTACACTGAGCTCCGGTGAATCATTGTTGGTCTGAACCCAAAACGCTTCACCGTTTTTAATAATGGGTGATCCGCCATTAATACCAAATCCATTGATGAATACACGGAACTGATTCTGAGATACGTCCCAAATGTAGATCGCACCGTTAATGTTGGTCTTGGTCCAGGCTCCGTCGGCTTCCCAATTGATGTCGCACAAGTAGGGGTTACCCAACACATTTAAACCGTCGTCCAGTGGATTACCGGTAGAGGTATAGGTCGTAGGGAACGTAAAGTCACCAACCGTAGGCGATCCAATCAAATCCAAAGTATAATTGCCGGAATTGGCATACACATAGTATCCTCGACCGGTTTCTGTAATATCGTATGCACTGGTGATTCCTTGGAATGAGCTCTCCAGCGTTTCATCGTAGTATTGAATACTCACGAATGAATAGTTTGGATAGTCAGCACCTTCGAATCCGGTGGTAACCATATCGTCGTTCCATTGATCAAACTGAACATCGGTGTAAGGAGCGGCAACCGTCAGCCACCCTGTATTGGATGGATGGGCAGAATAAACTACGCCTAGAGGTCCATCAATGCTTCCCGAGGTCATTTGGGCAAGTGATGCCGTTTTTGTGCCATCAGTAGCCAGTGTAACCCGGCCGTTGGTGTGCAATGTAGAGCCGTCAATGAGGAGTACATCGCCAATGGTAATGTCACTGATTACCGACACACCTTGTGTTCCGCTGAGGGTCAGGGTGTTAAAGGCTGTTAGTCCGGTAATGGACTGATCTTCGGTTCCTCCAAAAGTCACATGGCCGTCGGAAGGAATAAATTGTCCTGAATTTACCCAGTCGCCATCCACAATCATGGTGAGCCCGCCGGCGAGGACCGTCAACGATGCATCAGCATCAATGAACAACCCATTCACATGGGCGTCGAGGTTCATGGTAATATCGTGTCCGGTGTTGATGTTCACATCATCCAATTGTGATGGAACACAGCCACAATCCCAGGTTCCCGGTGCATTCCAGTCTCCTGATTGAAGTGAGTTGACTGCATTCGCAAATGCCTGGGGCATTTCCATTTCATCTCCGATGTCGTCGGAGTACTGCTCAATAGTGGGTTCTGTAGGGAAATCACTGGTACCCGCGGGGACGTATTGCGCAAGGGCAATTCCCGGAGTGAGAAGAGACACGGCTAAAATTTGGACTATAGCGGTTTTCATGTTGCTGTTGTTTAGTGATCGCTCAGACGATGCTGATTGCCCAACTATACGCACGCATTACATAAAGGTTCTGAATCAGACCCAAATCTGTCCAAAATGAGAATTGTCCTACAACAGAGCCAGGTAGGAAAAGGTAATCTTGATCAAAACACTACCTAGAAAGGCATAAAAAAGCAGTTGTGTCCAAAACCCGGGATTCTTCCTCAAAAACGCGAAGGGAAGAATCAAACACAATGGAACAGCCATTCCACAAAGCAAATAGTTGTTGGAGGCCAGACTACCCAGGAAAAAGCTGCCCGCCAAGAACATCAGGACTATGCTCTTAACATGACGCGATTGGTTGGTGGAGGAATTGTAGCTGAACAAGTACGAGCGCAGGGCTAGGAAAAAGGTGAGTACTCCCACGAGCACAAACGCTATTTCATGCCAGGAACTCAAAGAATCGAGCATCCCGGAAACGTCCAAGATCGGAAAATGAAACGCCAAATCAAGATATTGAGTACCGCCTACAAGGTAGTTGATTGACCAGGCCCAGAAGAATGGAATCAGAAATCCACCTATGCTGGCCATGTGTTCCCTCCAGTTGAATGCTCGGGTAAAGGCAATGGCCACCAAAAGAACGGGGAACATGACAGTAAGTGATTTCCAGAACAAAGCGCCTAGTGAAAACCATAAAGCTGCCTCGAAGTATTCCTTCATGGCAACATTTTGACGATAAACACGGGTCACAGAATCCAATCCAAGTACGAAGCACAAAATGGCGATGACGGGATACAGAGAACTTTTTCCAACGGTCGATGCCAAAAGAAGCAATACGACCAAAAACTCGGGAAAATGGTTGATATATCCGGTGAATTGCCCATTGTTGAACAAGCGGTTGAGTCGAAGTGCTATGAGCCACATGCCGGCACTTTCCAAAAGAAGGTAAACCCATTTGGGGACTCCCGAAATCCATGCCTCGGATAAGAAACCACCGGTCCAGGGAGTCAAAGGCACATACCACTGTGCTACCGCTCCCGCCACAATGAGTATGGGAATTAACAGGTGAGCAAGAGGTTGATTTGATCCGAGTATCCTGAGCACGATTGGTATTCTTTAAGTTTTCGGCCGACAAGCGGCAAATGTCATTTTTCCCTTTAAAAATATCGTTACATTTGCCTCCAAATCGCGATCGCTATGAACCTACAAGATATCGTAAATCCCCTCGGAAAGCTTATGGAAAGCACTTTTGGAATCCTCGAAGGTGAACTTCCAAACATGTTCAACTGGTTGTGCATTGTCCTTGGTTTTGTCGGCCTTTTCTACTGGCTACGTACTCAAAAGCGATACAACCAACGCGCTAAGAGCGAAGGAACGCTCGCGTAAATTCCCTCCTTTGTTTATGCTTTTTGGGCAACCTTTTGAAGGTCTTTGCCAATATCTCTTCGATAGTATTTCTTGTCGAACTGGACTTGTTCTGCTCCTTCGAATGAATTCTCAAGAGCGGTATCCAAATCACTCGCTACGCTCGTAACCGCAATTACACGACCTCCGGAAGTAACAACCTTTCCATTGTCTATCTGGGTTCCTGCATGAAAAAGAATCGATGAGCCCTTAGTGCTCAATCCGCTGATTTCCTTGCCTTTTTCGTATGATTCAGGATAGCCCCCCGATACCAACATCACAGTGGTCGCTGTTCGTTCGTCAATTTCGAGGTCGCATTCCGATAATGTTCCCGATGCTATACCGTCAAAGAAATGCAACAGGTCACTCTTAATTCGGGGAATGATTACCTCAGCCTCAGGATCACCCAGTCGCACATTGTATTCAATAACGTAAGGATCTCCACTTACTTTCATCAGACCGAAAAAGATGAATCCGGTGTAATCGAGCTCGTCTTTTTTAATTCCTTTGATCGTTGGAATGATGATTTGGTTCTTCACCTTCTCCATGAATTCAGCATTCGCAAACGACACAGGTGAAACGGCGCCCATACCTCCGGTGTTCAATCCGGTATCACCTTCTCCAATGCGCTTGTAGTCCTTCGCTTCCGGAAGAATCTTGTACGATTCACCATCCGTGATCACAAACATGCTTACCTCAATGCCTTTGAGGAATTCTTCAATAACCACTTTGGTGCCTGCCTTCCCGAATGATCCATCTTTAAGGATTGCTTTGAGCTGATCCTGCGCCTCCGCTAGAGAGTCTAAAATCAAAACACCCTTGCCGGCTGCCAATCCATCACACTTCAATACATAAGGTGGCTTCAGCGACTCCAAAAATGCCAACCCTTTGGTCAGTGTCGACTTGGTAAAAGTCTCGTAACGGGCTGTTGGAATGTTGTGACGCTCCATGAACTTCTTGGCGAAATCCTTGCTTCCCTCAAGCTTGGCCGCTTTGCTGTCCGGACCAATGAGGGTGGTGCGCGTTAATTCGGGGTCTGCAATGAAAAAGTCCTTAATTCCCTCTACCAACGGTGCCTCCGGACCTACAACCACAATGTCAATGGCTTCTTGAAGCACAAACGCCTTCACAGCCTTGAAATCCATGATGTTTAGATCTACATTCACGGCAATATCAGCAGTGCCGGCGTTTCCCGGTGCGACAAACAATTTATCCAGTTGTGAACTTTGCGCTAACTTCCAGCTGATCGCATGCTCTCGACCTCCTGATCCAAGTACTAATACCTTCATGGCTGTGGGCTTGATTTAGGCTAGCAAAAAAACGAAGATTGTAAGCCCTTCCAAAATATTGTTTTCAACAGAAACGGCGCGCCTTTGCTGCTTAGACCCCTTATTTTCTCACTATATTCACCCCCTGAATGAACCCGCCTCCTTCCATTTCCGCAGCCATCATAACGTTCAATGAAGAACGCAATATTCGACGTTGTCTCGAATCATTGGGTGATGTTGTGGATGAAATCGTTGTTGTGGATTCATTTTCAACGGATACCACCCGAAATATATGCGAAGAGTTCAGCGTGCGCTTTATCCAAAACCCCTTTGAAGGACACATTCAGCAAAAGAATTTTGCATTGCAGGCAACCACCCACCACTGGGTGCTCTCCCTCGATGCCGATGAAGCACTTACCGATGAATTGCGCCAGAGTATACGTGACTGGAAACTTCAACCCAATGGTGCCGGAGCTATGAACCGACTCACCAATTACTGCGGTAAATGGGTTCATCACTGTGGCTGGTATCCCGATACGAAAATACGTTTGGTAGATCGAAGAACCTGCAAGTGGGGCGGGGTTAATCCACACGATAAACTGCTGCTTCCGGGCGATATGCCGGTCATTCACCTCGAAGGTGATTTGCTGCATTATTCGTATTACACACGTGAAGATCACCTGAAGCAAATCACCTATTTCTCGTCAATCGCGGCTAAGGAACTACATGCGCGTGGCAAGTCCTCAGGTTTTGGGCTGATTTTCATAAAGGTGCTGGCTCAATTCTTCAAAAGTTTCTTCCTTAAAAGAGGGTTCCTCGACGGATCCACCGGCTGGACAATCTCCCGATTATCGGCCTACGCTACCTTCCGGAAATACGATAACCTCCGCAAATTAAACCAAGGTCGTGAGCTTTAAAGTGGGCATAGTTCGAACCGACAGCATCGGCGATGTGGTACTTACACTCCCCATGGCAGGGGCGTTGAAGCATCACTATCCCAATTGCGATATTACCTTTATCGGGCGTACCTACACCGGACCAATCATCAAGTGCAGCTCGTTTATAGACCGGTTTGCCGATTGGACTCCCATAGAAAAACAAGGTGCCGGTGAGCAACTTGAATGGATGAGGAGTTTAGACCTCGACACCATTATCTTCGCCCTGCCCGATGCCAACATTATGTCACTCGCCCGAAGAGCAGGCATTGAAAAGCGAATTGCAACGGCCGGCCGAATACAGTCGTGGAAATACGCCAATATCCGTCCGCGGTTCTCGAGAAAAAACTCCGATCTGCATGAAGCGGTTCTTAATTTTAATCTTCTTGCTTCCCTTGGAATCGACAAGCTTCCTTCGGAATTCGATATTCCACAGTGGTATGGATTTCAGCAGGTGCCCCCAACGCCTGTCAATTGGGAGAAAAGAGGTGAGTTGAGTAGAATTATCCTTCATCCTAAGTCACAAGGGAGTGCCGTAGAGTGGGGTATGGAACATTTCAACGAACTTATCGATCTTTTGGAGCCTTTTCCGGTTGAGGTAGTCATTACTGGAACTCAAGGTGAATATAACCTGGTGAAGGATCAACTTCATTTCGACCGGCAACATGTCCGCAACTCCATGGGGCAACTTTCGCTCGATGAACTCATTGGCTTGGTCAATACCGCAGATGCTCTCATTGCCGCGAGCACAGGTCCCCTTCACATCGCTGCTGCTTGCAGACGGCTGGCCATAGGCTTATACACACCTCAGCGTCCCATGCATCCCGGGAGATGGAAGCCATTGGGCATAAACGCTCACTTCCTGGTTGCTCCTCAACACCCAGCTCCGGGAGAATTTCTGGCCATAAAGGCAAATGATGTACTAGACCTCCTCAGGCAAAACTTGCCCACTGTCTTTAAGTAGAACAGCTATGAAGAAGGCAAAGAACGATACTCCTGCCTGAGTCTCCAAAGTGTCTTCGGGAATAAATGATAACAACGACACAACCAAAAAGAGTAATGCGGGAATTTGCCGTTTGCGATAGGCTCGTAGGGTAAGTCGGATAATCAACCAAAGGAACAACAGCGCTATTGGAATGCCCAGGGTCAGCGCACTTGTGAGGTATTGATTGTGGGCACGTAAGTGGTATTGTTCCGCAAGAGGAGTGTCCATTTCGGCATACATCCGGTCAAAGGAATCTTGTACATCGCCCGTTCCTACACCAATCCAGGGATGTTGGGCTATGATCCTAAGGGCGGCTTTCCAGTATTCGATGCGTTGAGTCACCGAGTTCCCTCCCGGGTTAGAGCCGTTGACATAGGTGTGCAGCTCGTATATTACATCATCGATGCGTTGCTTAATGGGGAATTTCCGTCCCTCTGTAACACTCGCAATACCTCGTTCAATCCGCTCCACATCGTCTTCACTCAAAGCCTCTACACCTGCTCGATCCTTGCGAAGTCCTCGTGAAGTAAGGTAGCGTATCAACGTGGCTTTAAGGTGCTGTCCGCGTGCATCCGATGAGTCTACCGACAGGTCACTCCTCATGCTCCAGGCTTCGGCCATTTCCTCCGGGGCGTAATAAATCCAAACGTAATGTCCGTTCTCGATTTGTTTGTTGTAAAGCTTATGCTTGTAAGGCTCGCCATTTGCCGTATGGCTTTCCAAATGCTCCAATTCCGCAGTATTCACATTAAAGAAGTCGTGAACACAGTAGCCCACATAGCCGGCTGTGAGGATCATAAGGCCCACAACAGTCCATCGCAAAGGACGTACCCAGGAAAGCTGTTGCGGCTTGAGTACAAAGGCGAGAAGCAAGACGCCAAGTGACAATATTACCAGACCGTTCCCCGATTTGATGGATATCAAAAACAAGAGAAAATATAGATTCAAAGCGATTAAGAACAAGAGGTGCTTTCCCTTTTTATAGGCAAGCGTGGCATAAAGCCAAATGGATAAGAGGCTGCCCAGCGCCACCATCAGACTCAAACGCACATGACTGATGCGTGTGATAAACAAACGCGTTACTTCCCGAACGTCCTGGAAAGCAATATCGACAATATGAAATCTCACGAGCAAGGCACAAGAAACTGAAAAGACCACGGAAAGAATGAAAAGCATAATGATGCCTCGTAACTCCTTCATGTTCAGTTCTAAAACCATGCTTAAGGAGAGGGGAATAATGAATAGGGGAGCCTTGATCTTTAAATCATGAATGCCGTATTCCCAGTTGGAGCTGTACAATAAGCCTATGGCAAACAGCGCATAGAAGGCCATGACGCCTTGCGCTGCACGATCTTTTGCGAAACTGTTGAACTTAACCCAGGGAGTTTTTTTCCAAAGCCAGTCATGAAACAAATCCACAACCCATACTCCGGCAATGTAGAAGGTGGCGATACTCATTCCCAAATTGAAAATAGGCATGGCAATAGCCATCATCCCAATGCCAATCAGGTAGTTGTAATGCGCAAATTCTTTCCAGGTCAACGCTAGTCCTGATTGAATTGACCACTCAGGATACTGGTGTAGTGATGTGCAAACACATCATTCGCCGCTACGATATACAGGTCGTTGGTTAGCGAATTCTCTACTCTTCCGGTTTGATAGTAATACCGAGCCACAATATCATTTTCAATGTACTCCCGGATTTGATCCTTAAACTTGATCAAGTCTTTTTCCTTGGTGGGGCGGATCTTTTCATACAGTTGGTCAAACTCCGATTCAGCTCCCTGATGGTAACTCTCGGCTTCCGCCACCTTTGAAAGCTCTTTGAAAATGGCGTCAGTCTCTGTGGTATATTCAAATTCCTGCTGTAATGCGAATTGTACGAAATCGTCATAGTCTGCATCACTCATATGATACTCATCGGCCGCAGCAATTTGATCGTGTGCCAGCGTGAATTGCGTGACATAGTTAAATACAACATGATCAATCACCAATCCGGCCAGGATATGACTTGCAAGATCAATCTCAACGTCATAGTCTGGTGTGATCCCCCGGCCATCAAAAACCGGACGACCACCCGCGGTAGTGAATGACTGAATGAGGGAATCGGCCACAATTTCAACGCCCCCCTCTTTGTTGCGGTGCGAATAGTCGAGGCGCTGAATACATCGGCCACTTGGAATATAGTACTTGGCAACTGTGAGCTTAAGCTTGGTGTTGTACGCGATGTCTTTGGTTTGCTGTACCAGTCCCTTTCCAAAACTCTGTGTGCCAATAATAACAGCTCGATCAAGATCTTGAAGCGCACCGGAAACAATTTCCGATGCTGATGCAGAATGATCATCGATCAGCACTACCAGCGGAATATCGGGCGCAATGGGTGGGTTCAAAGCCACGTGGGTCTTGTTCCACTCCTCCAATTTGCCGCGTGTGCTTACTATTTCTTGTCCTTTAGGGATAAAGAAATTGACAATGTTCACGGCTTCTCGCAGCAATCCACCTCCGTTGCCGCGCAAATCGAGAATGAGCCCATTCATATTATTCTTGGCCTCGAGATCTTTGTACGCATTGCGCACCTCTGCGCTGGCTGTCTGTGTGAATCCGGTAAGCTTGATATAACCGGTGCTGTCGTTCACCATGCCGTAATAGGGAACGTCTGGTATTTTAACCTCTTCCCTCGTGAAAGTAAATGTTTGATTATCAGTACCTCCGGGACGATTGATCAGCAATTTTACCTCAGTGCCTGATTGACCTTTGAGAATCTCCGACACATCTTCCTGACTCTTATCCGAAACCGATTCTCCATCAATTTCCAGAATGATGTCTCCTGCTTTCAGTCCGGCCTTGGCTGCAGCAAATCCCTCGTAGGGTTCTGTAATCACTGTTTTTCCGTCGATTTCCTGTATCAATGCTCCAATTCCACCGTATTGCCCGGTCGTCATAAAGCGATAGTCCTCAATTCTGGATTCAGGAAAATATACCGTGTAGGGATCAAGCGACTTCAACATGGCATCAATCCCCGTTTTCATGAGTTGCCCGGGTTGCGTGTCATCTACATAGTACATATTCAACTCCCGGTAAAGCATGGTAAAAATCTCGAGATTTTTACTTATTTCAAAGTAGTTGGAAGTAAACGCAGAAGACAGCAAAAGCAGTCCCAATGCAGAAAACAATACGATTTTGCGCTTCAGGCCGCGCGTGATAGAGGAGATTTTCTTCATAGCACTAAGATTGTGAGGATTGTATCCCATTTGCAAAACGTTCCAGCACAGCGGATATTTTATCAGTCAGTTCTTTGAATTCGGGGTGGTCTTTTCCGGTATAGATCCACATGAGGTCGATGGTCATTCCCTTACCCCCTACAGCCTCATACAGTCCGTGTTTGTGGGTTCGAAATACTTCGCGCATTTGCCGCTTAATCTTGTTCCGATCTACTGCCCGCTTGAAATTCCGCTTGCTTACCACAAATCCCGTCTGAACCGGAATGGACTCAACTCGGTCGGATTCAATCCAAACCAGCATCACCGGATACTGCCGGATTGACTTCCCCTCACGAAACAGCCGCTCAATCTGCTTCCTGCTTTTCAGCTTTTCGTCCCGCCCAAATGAGTTGGAATCCATTGCAGCTAAGATCGCGCTTCTTTCAATCGATGTACCGTACACCGATCACAAAAATGCACAATCCAACGTCGAGAAGTGTAAGGTTATTTGTTGAGGATGTATTGTTCAATCGCCATCGACATCGATGGAGCCTTAGGATGCGGTGCACTGACATCACATCGTAAGCCGGCATCTTCAACAGCTTGGCGAGTGGTAGGACCAAACGCGGCGATACGGGTACTGTCCTGAGTGAAGTCGGGAAAGTTCTTAAACAATGACTCGATTCCCGACGGACTGAAAAACACCAGCATGTCGTATTTTACGTCGGCCAAATCAGATAAATCACTGCAGACGGTCTTGTACATTACCGCCCGTGTGTAGTTGATTCCCGCTTCCTCCAGCATGTTGGGAATGGTCGGCTTTAGTAGATCCGAACAGGGAAGAAGAAATTTCTCCTGCTTGTGCTTCTTAATGAGGTCCATCAAGTCGGCAAAGCGAACCTTACCCACAAAAATCTTTCGCTTGCGATATACAATATGGTGCTGCAAGTAAAAGGCAACGCTCTCTGAAATACAGAAGTATTTCATGGTGTCGGGCACCGTTACGCGCATTTCCTCACACATGCGGAAAAAATGATTCACCGCGTGTTTCGAAGTCAAAACTACTGCAGTATGCTCCAAAATGCTGATACGATCCTGACGAAAATCCTGTGCCGGAACCGCCTCCACATGGATAAAAGAACGGAAGTCGATTCTCAGACTATGCTTCTCTGCCAAATCAAAATACGGAGACTTCTCTGTAGAGGGACGAGGTTGTGAAATGAGTATCGATTTGACCTTTCCTGCTGCCATTTGAATTCATTTACGATAGGTTCTGAAAACAATGCCCGCATACACTCTCGTGTTAAAAGCCTACTACCTTGAACAAGAGCAATAGGGGCAGAATTTCAAGAGTGCAAAGGTACAAAATAATATACACAGGTGATACTCCCTGAGTGATCGCAGTGAGCATTCCTCGAATGAGACGATACAGGAAAAGAATAACCACCACACCAGCAGCGGCCCACAGCAATATCCTAGCGGATGCCGTGTCTACGAATATGGTGCATAAAAGTATGGGAAACAACAAAATTCCCATGATTTTGTTCATCAGGAAGATGTTGTAGGTGTATTCACTCAAACTGTAATCCGACATGGTTACCCATTGAACGATCTGAATTCCAAGGAGTTTGATGGTATAAATGAGTATTACCAATACAACAGCTTTGCCGTAAAATGCCAGCCCACTGCCCGGCAATGTTTGAAGACTCCAACTTACATTGAGCAAATAAAACAAGAGAGATACCTGCAGTACAAACATGCTACTGAAAACCAACGATGCCCTGTGCGTTAATACAAGTTCCTCCCGCATGGTTTGGCGCATCAGCCTTACATTCAGCAAATTCGAGAACAATTGGGGAACTCGACGGCCATAGTTCACCCGAACCCACGCAAAGCCGAGCAAACACAACACGAACACCGGAATCATCCAGCCTTCGGATAAGTATTGCTCACTCCTGGGGGTGAGATCGTAAACAAAAATAGTTGTCAAATACTCCATCAATTCAACTGATGCCCAAGGACACAGGTTTCTTTGAAAACGCGCACGTCACCGTCCAGATTGAACACTTCAAAAAGGAT
Source organism: Flavobacteriales bacterium (assembly GCA_020437755.1). Classification (GTDB taxonomy): domain Bacteria; phylum Bacteroidota; class Bacteroidia; order Flavobacteriales_D; family Sanyastnellaceae; genus JADFAK01. The sequence goes on along the minus strand of JAGQVX010000031.1, from coordinate 4,715 downwards.
AATGTAAATGCCGGTATTGGCCTTGTGTCGCGCTTCGTCCAGTCCGTCCCAAATAAAAACTCCTTCCGTTCCGAGTAATTCATTTTGCGCAAGCACCTTGATTTCTCGTCCTGATGAGTCCAATATTCGAATGTTGGCCACATAGCCCCCTTGATCAAATTGAAACCTCACCTGAACAAAATCAGCCTGACCGTCATTATCAGGTGAGAAGACTTCCGGTTCAATCGATACCTCTCCTCCCGTCATACCGGTATAATATTGTGAATTCCTGTATCCGGGCGTTCCATACCCCTCACCGGCCGCAGCAGAATGCCAGTTGTTGGAATCAATCGATTCGCCATAGGGATCAATTCGCTCCAGAGTCACTCCTTCCACATCATCGATCAATCCAAAGTGCATGTCGGCATTGTAGCTGACATGATCAGATATCTCCAGACCTGGTGTGAGCAGATAAACATCACCGTCTGAATTAGCCATGGAAGGTAACCCCTCCACTTCCCGTATGCGATCAACTGCTGCAAACGGATAATAGGCCGATACCCAATCACCATCTTCACTAAAAGCCAGGTGTTCTCCAGCAAACAACACAATGGGCTCTTCAGTGAGGACGTTGAGATCGGCAATGATCCCACCCACCATGCGCGCAAATTGCCATCCCGCCAAGGAAATGTTCTTGTCCGATCGGTTGTAAATCTCTATAAAATCCGCTCCCCCCACCGGTGGATCAAACAGCAATTCGTTGATGATCAAATCACCGGGCTCAGGATTCTCTGCCAACGCCAATGGCACGGTCAATGTACCCGAGGCATTACCCCAGCAATCGGAGACTCCCGTTATTTGCGCCTCGTACACTATTCCGGTTTGTAATGGGCCAGACAAGGATACAGCAAGTTGATAGACGGTGCTTCCGGCATCGATGGATAACGCCGTAATTCCACTGTTGGTGCCATCGCTCAAGAACAATTCAAACCCCACTTGTGTAAAATCTGTGGTGAGCCATTCGGCAAATACAAACTCCAATTCCTGCGCTCCAGGTACCAATACATAAGACAATTGTGGTGCTTCTGTATCAGGAGTGCTATCATAAACGCTATTCTCAGCGCCGGGTGTAGCCCCGATGGATGCAACACTCGCTCTCCAGTTGTCCTCATCACTACAGGGGTCAGTCGGATTGATAAGCTCTAGTGAATAACCACCGTCTTCCTTGTCCGGATCATGATACCAACCCAAATCATAGGTCAACTCATCAAGCACAACACCGTCAACATCCATAAGCTGCAAGGTGGTACCGCTGTTCGTCAGGCCTGGAAACCCTTCCATGGCAACAGCATTTGGATAGGGTACAAACAATGCTTCATCCGCCGGGTCATACAATATTACGTACCCACCTGCTTCAACCACATAGGGCACTTCCAATACACCTCCGGAAATTTGAATTCCAAGCAGATCCAAAGCAAAATCACTACGATTCAATAGCTCTATGTATTCTGCATTTGGAGACGGAATGTTCTCGTCGGGATCGGGTAAGAATTCGTTGATGATAAGGTCTCCTCCCTGTGGTGAAAAGCCAATGTTTAAGACATACGTCAAACCATTTGCAGCATTGCCCGCACAGTCCATCACTTCTGAAACTTCAACCGTATAGGCGCTACCCGGCGACAAAGGCAAATCAATGGTCAACTCCACTGAACTGCCGTCGCTGAGAACTTGAAACGCTTCTACCACTACTCCTCCGCTAATCGAGAAGTCGTCGAGCGCCAAGGACCCAATGTCCAAGGGTTCACTGAAAACAATGGTCACCGCAACTCCTGCAGTTGATACTGAAGCAATCCCGGGTGCTGTTTCATCGGGGGTGCTGTCAAATACCGAGTTCTCTGCTCCCGGCGTGCCCCCGTCGAAATGTTCCGAGGCAGTCCAATTCGATGCCCCACTGCACACTAGATAAGGATTGATCAACTCCAGCGACCACCCCCCGTCGTCCTTATCGGCATCGTTGTACCAGTCTGACGAGTACACTACTATATCTATAACGGTCCCTTCATTATTGACAAGGGTCAAACTGTCTCCAACATTGGTCAAGGCGGTGAATGATGGTATTCCTATTACATCCCCAAAGTCGGCCAGCATGTCGGCACTCGTCTCATCGCACAAAATCACGTGACCCGCAGCAGAGAGCACATGAGAAGGCAACACCTTTGCAGTAGTTGAATTCACAAATTCCCAACCCAATAAATTGAAGGCGCTTTCGCTTTTGTTGAATAACTCCACATATTCCACCTCGGGCAGGGCCACTGCCGGACTGGGATCAGCCATAATTTCGTTGAAGAGTACGTCGCCATTTGCAGCATTGCCTACCACAACCCAGCTAATCTCATGCACGGAGGTAGTCATCACGTTGCCACTCAAATCCTCAACATTACTGATTGTTAAATCGTAGGTCTGGTTTTCTGTCAGCGTGCCGTTTACGGTCAGGTGAACAAGCGTAGCATCAGAACCGTCCAATACGGCACTTTGCACCACGCCAAGGCCACTCACAGTGTAGTTTGTCGCTGTTTGAGCCGTTGCCATGTCAATGTCTTCCGAGAAGGCCACATCAACCGCATTTGCGCTTGTCGCCACAGCTTGAACAACGGTAGGAGCTTCCACATCGGCAATGGGATCGCCGAAATAAATATCATCGAAATAAAACGAGGTAGCATTTGAAACCGTGTACAAACAGCCCATGCCCAAATAATTGGCAGTGCTATACGTGTTGTCATTTACCGTAAACTCTTCGACAAACAATTCCCCCCCGGTCGGATCTGCAAGCACCGTCCAGTTGCCGTTGGAATCCAATGTCACTTTCAACCTGATTTCAAACGAACTACTAATCAATCCGGCTGTTCCTGAAGCCAGCACAACCGGACTGCCCGATGCATCATCGCGGTACAATTCAATGGCGTCACTGCTGCCCGCTGAACCAAGTTGCAGGTAATAACCCATAACACCGGCCGTCCCCCCGCTGGCAAACGTGAGAGCATCCAAATCAGAAGCAAGATACACCCTCGAATGATTATTGGCCGATCCGGAAAATGATTGCTTCACCCAAATTCGCCATTCTACGTCAGACAAACTTTGGGAAGCTGTAGTCGTCAAATAGGACATTCCCGCATCCGTGTCGTTCAATTGTAGTTGACCATTTCCATTCACCGAAAAAACAGTGCTGCTTCCCGTCCATTCAGGGTTGGACGTGAAATCGCCATCTGAGAAATCATCAGATAACTGTGCATTCACAACGCTTGTCCAAAATCCAAGCACGATCCCTAAAATCCAACAATAATAGATGCGCATAAAACCTTATTTGGCAGGGGTTAAATATAGTATTTTTGCAGGGGCTCCAGGGGTAAATCGGAGGTTACCTTAATGATAATTTTACAAGTGTTATGAAAGTAGCAGTAGTTGGTGCAACAGGACTCGTGGGGTCAAAGATGTTGCAGGTCCTCGAAGAACGAAATTTCCCGGTTTCTCAATTGATTCCCGCAGCTTCCGAAGCATCGGTAGGCAAGTCCGTGTTTTTCAAAGGCAAGTCCTGGGAGGTATGCTCAATTTCGGATGCGGTTGCAGCAACCCCCGACATTGCGCTGTTCTCTGCCGGTGGAGGGGTTAGTCTGGAGTGGGCTCCCAGGTTCGCCCAACAAGGTACTTACGTGATCGATAATTCCTCCACCTGGAGAATGGATCCGAATATTCCCCTGGTAGTTCCCGAGATCAATGCCGATTCCATTCGCCCCGAACATCACATAATTGCCAACCCCAATTGCAGTACGATCCAACTGGTTATGGCGCTCAATCCGCTTCATAAGAAATTGGGCATTCAACGACTAGTGATTTCAACCTATCAGTCCATCTCGGGGACAGGCGTCAAAGCTGTCAATCAATTGGAAAACGAGAGAAATGGTCAAGAAGGTCCCATGGCCTATCCTTATCCCATTGACCGAAACTGCATTCCGCATTGCGATGTGTTCATGGAAAATGGCTACACGAAAGAAGAGATGAAACTGGTCAATGAAACCCGCAAGATTCTCAATGACAACAGCATTGCGATTACAGCCACAGCAGTGCGTATTCCGGTGGCCGGTGGACATTCTGAGTCGGTTAATGTGAAATTCAACTCTTCATTTACATTAAGTGGCATTCGCCAAATGCTGAGCCAGGCACCTGGTGTTGTGCTGCAAGATAACCCCGATACCAACCTCTATCCGATGCCGCGATTCGCACATGATAAAGATGACGTTTTCGTTGGCCGACTCCGAATAGATGAGTCTCAACCTGATTCACTGAATATGTGGATCGTGAGCGATAACTTGCGCAAAGGAGCTGCTACCAACGCAGTGCAGATCGCCGAATTTGTGGCGAGTAAGATATTGGTGGAATCTTAAAACAAGGAGAACCAGGCTTTACCGAATGACATCCCCTGGCAGCAACCCTTCTTGTGGTGCAATAAAGGCCAGTTTACCATCCTTGCTTTCTCCCATGAGAATCATGCCCTGACTCTCAACGCCTCGGATATTGCGTGGAGCCAGGTTGACAACCACACTTACCGTCTTTCCAACGACTTCTTCTGGAGTGAAGTATTCCGCTATACCGCTCACAATGCTGCGTTGATCAATCCCTACATCAACCTTGAGGTGAAGGAGTTTCTTGGTTTTGGCAACTGGCTCAGCACTCAGAATCTT
>JAGQVX010000030.1 GCA_020437755.1 Flavobacteriales bacterium | reverse complement strand
CTTTGCTCGCCAAAAAGCCCGAGTGGAAACTGCGCATTTCAGGTCATACGGATAACGTGGGCAACGATGCTACGAATATGAAGTTGTCGGAGGAAAGGTCTAAGGCAGTCGCCAAATTTTTATCCGATCGTGGAGTCGATGCCGAAAGGCTTTTGGTGGAATGGCACGGAGAAGAGCAACCCATAGCCGACAACAGCACGGAGAGTGGACGTCAAAAGAACCGACGTGTTGAAATGGAGGTGAAGTTTGATTGACAGGCACGTGTATTGGAAGTGAATCGTTGTGGCCTTGTTACGCATGGTTCTCTTTAGGCCATGTTAAATGGCGCTCTGCAATTGACGGTAGGCACTACATAACTATCTGTGCTGCCGTTAGGCGCGAATCGTTCGATTTCTGACTTTAGGGGGATCGGCACTTTTTGATATTCAAATTTTCACATCATGCTTTCGATCCATTTTGTATTTTAGGGGCATACACCCAAGTTATGCCGTTCAATTCTGTTTTTTCCTGGTTCATCAAGAAGCGCATACACCAGATCGACCTGTTCAGGAAGTATCCGGTTGAGGTGCAGGATGAGTTGTTTGAGCGATTGATCAACGAAGGGTCATTGACCTCTTTTGGGATTGAACATGGTTTCCTGGATATCCGAACTCCTGAAGACTTTAAAAAGGCGGTTCCCGTGCGGGACTACAATGAGCTGAAGCCATACATTGATCGAATTATCGATGGGGAGGAAATGGTGTTGTGGCCCTCGCGCACACGATGGTTTGCCAAGTCTTCGGGAACGACGTCAGACCGCAGCAAGTACATTCCGGTTACGAAGGAAGCTCTGGAAGATTGCCATTACAAAGGGGGAAAGGATTTGCTGGCCATGTACTACCATAACCATCCTGATGCATCCCTTTACAAGGGAAAACACCTGGTGATGGGAGGCAGTTCAGAGTTTATCGGTGCCGACAAGGAACGTTACGTAGGAGATCTCTCAGCTATTATTATTCGCAACCTGCCTATTTGGGCGGAGTTTCGTCGCACTCCCAGCAGAGACATTGCCCTGATGGATAACTGGGAGGAGAAAATCGATCGTATTGTTCATTCCACTATTGATGAGGACGTACATATATTGATTGGAGTACCTTCCTGGACCTTGGTGATGTTGAAGCGAATGTTGGAGATTACGGGAGCCAGAGACATAACGGAAGTGTGGCCCAATTTGGAGTTGTTTATGCATGGAGGGGTGAATTTCACGCCGTACCGCAAACAATTTGAGGCATTGATCCCCAACAAGGAAATGCAGTACTATGAATCCTACAATGCTTCAGAAGGATTTTTTGGGATTCAGGATGAGAACGACGGTCATGACCTGTTGCTTATGTTGGACTACGGCATTTACTATGAGTTCATGCCCTTGTCGGAATTGGGCAAGTCCCATCCCGAGACCATTGGACTGAAGGATGTCGAAATCGGACAGAATTACGCGCTCGTTATTTCGACCAATGCAGGATTGTGGAGGTATTTGATTGGGGATACCGTGCGGTTCACCTCGGTGAGGCCCTATCGTATTCAGGTGTCGGGTCGTACCAAACACTACATCAATACCTTTGGTGAAGAGGTCATGGTAGAGAATACCGATGATGCCATAGCCTACGCTTGTGAGCACACAGGTGCCACCATGACCGATTACACGGTGGCACCTGTTTATATGTCTGACTCCCACACCGGGGGACATGAGTGGCTGATTGAATTCGTGAAAGAACCCGCCGATATCCGGTTGTTTACGGAATACCTGGATCAGCGATTGAGAGAGGTAAATAGCGACTACGCGGCCAAGCGAAGCGGGGACCTCACCTTGCGTATGCCATTGGTGCAGGTAGCACCTACGCATACGTTTTACAATTGGCTGAAGTCTAAGGATAAAGTTGGAGGTCAGCACAAGGTGCCTCGCTTATCGAATGACCGAGACCACCTGGAAGAAATTTTAAGCACGATAGTTGTTGCCTGATCGGAGATGAATCTGAAATCCATTGTTTTTCTTTTCCTGGTTGTCGCGCTACCCCATTTGGCGAATGCCCAGTTAATACCTATTGATAGCGTCACCGTTGATGCACACGAAATGGAGATTGATGAGTTGGGTAAGATCTACCTGCTTAAAGTTGATGCGCTGGAACTGCGTACCCCCGATCTTAAGTTTTTGTACCAAACGGGCAATGGAAAGCTGACTACGGAGACCCAACTGGACGTGAGCAAGTCGTTGAAACCCCTTCTATTTTATCCGGAATACAACATTATAAGTCTGTTGGACAACACCTTGAGCGGGCAGGGTTCGGAGACCACGCTGCCCTGGGATGAATTCGGACAGGTAAGTCAGGTGTGCCACTCTATTGGCCACCATTACTGGTTTTTCGACCAACTGAGCATGAAGCTATATCGAGTTGATTACGGATTGAAGATTGTGACTGCCACTCCCGACTTATCCGCCGTTTTGGGGGTTAGCATGAATCCCACCGATATGGTTGAGGTACAGGATAAGCTCTATATGGTGGACCCGGAGCATGGGGTATATGTTTTTGACATATATGGGAGTTATGTCACTACATTGAAATTCACGGGTTATACCTCTATTCAGGCATTCAGCGATCGGATCTTCCTGTTCAACGGGAATCACATTCTGAAATACAACCTTACCACCAAGCAACAGGAGCTTTTCGAGTTACCGTACAGCAATGTGCGGGACATAAGTATCCACGGTGGGAATTTTTACGTGCTTACACCCGGGAAGTTAATCAAGATTAAGTATCGCCATTCGGCAAATTAGAACAGTCCGTGCAGTTCTGCGTCGATGTCGTTGAGGATTTTTCCGAGGTCTTCCTGTGATTCGTGGAAGTTGTTGTTATCCACATCAACAATAAGCAGCTTACCTCGTTCATACGTGCTGATCCACGCTTCATAGCGCTCGTTGAGGCGCGTAAGGTAGTCCAGACGAATAGCCTCTTCGTATTCCCGTCCACGTTTTTGAATCTGATCCACCAATGTAGGTACGCTGGCACGCAGATAGATCAATAGATCCGGGGCTGATACAAACTCTTCCATGATGGAAAACAGGGAAAAGTAGTTTTCAAAGTCGCGCGTGGTCATCAATCCCATAGCATGGAGGTTGGGCGCAAAGATGTGCGCGTCCTCGTAGATGGTACGGTCCTGGATGATTTTCTTGTTGTTCTTCTTCAGCTCCACCAATTGCTGAAAGCGACTTTTGAGGAAGTAGATCTGCAAGTTGAACGACCAGCGGTGCATGTCTTTGTAGAAGTCATACAGGTATGGATTGTCATCTACGTTTTCGTAGTGAGGGGTCCAACGGTAATGTTTGGCAATCAGTCCGGTGAGGGTGGTCTTTCCCGAACCAATATTTCCGGCTATAGCAACATGCATGAGCGGTGGCTTTTTGCAGATGAATAATAGAATTGTTAGTAGGAGACGCGAATATAATTCTTTCGCATCAGTTTCAACGGGGACGTGCAAAAATTGCGAAAAAAAGAACGCCTTTCGGCAAGCTTGCTGAAAGGCGTTCGGGATAATGTTTTAATGGTCGGATTTACTCAGCTCTCTTCGCCTGGAGTGAAAACGACATAGGGACTTTATCACGAATAGCGGCATCACCCAAATCGCTGAAAACCGATTCAGATTTGTACTTGATCCCGTATTCGGTGCGGTCGAAGATCATACTTCCCGATGATACCATTCCCATCTCACCATTTTGAGAGAGTACAAGGTCCACTTTTACGGGGTGGGTTTGTCCTTTTATGGTAAGGTCACCCATGATCTCTCCTTTGAAGTTGCCCATTCCTGAGTTGTCGGTCATAACAAACTTCGCCGTGGGGTGGTTTTCTACATCGAAGAAATCGGCAGACTTCAAGTGACCGAGAAGCGTTTGCTTTTTCTCTTCATCTTTAATGCTGCGATCCGTCATTGCGGTCATATCGATCATGATTTCCGCAGCGGATACCTTACCTTCAGAAATGGTCACAAAGCCACTCTGAATGCCTACAGTTCCCGAATGCTGATCACCCGTGAATTTCTTACCTACCCATCGCATCTCACTCTTATCGGTGGTGATGTTGTACGTTCCATCGGCAGGGATCTTCAATTCGAGGACATCTGTTTTCTCAGGAAGTACCACATCTTTAGGGTCTTTTCCGGTGAGTTCCGCATACTGGCACTTGGTGTATTCTATTTTGAATTCGGGATTGTCTGCGAGCTTCTTCATGCAAATGGCATAAAGAGGCGTTTCCGTAGTGCCTGCCTTCATGTCCTGATAGCATTCGCATGCTGTGGGATCTTGATTTTGTTGAGGTTCGGTACAAGCGCTGAACACAACAGCTGAGGCAAAGAATAAGAACAATAATTTCTTCATAGGGATTTCCGATTTGCCGGTAAATTTAGAATTGTTTTATGAATAAAAAAGCGAGTTCACAGATACGTGAACTCGCTTCTAAAGTTTCGTTGTTCAGGTCGTTACTCAACAATGAAGGTCGAAGATTGATCAACCTGTGCAGTTGATACTTCTTCTGTGTTGTTGGTGTCGTTTCCTGAAGTATGTTCATCATCGCTCATGTGTCCACCGAGGATAGGTGCAATGACCAATCCTACCAGACAAGTAAGCTTAATAAGGATATTCATTGAAGGACCTGAGGTGTCTTTGAATGGGTCACCTACGGTATCACCGGTAACAGCCGCTTTGTGCGCGTCTGAACCTTTGAACGTCATTTTACCGTCGATCTCAACACCGGCCTCGAAAGACTTCTTAGCGTTGTCCCATGCACCACCGGCGTTGTTCTGGAAAATCGCCCAAAGAACACCCGATACGGTAACCCCCGCCATGTAAGCACCAAGAGCTTCCGCTCCCATGATGAATCCAACCAGGATAGGAGTTACAATGGTAATCATCCCCGGAAGCATCATTTCCTTAAGAGCTGCCTGAGTCGAAATCTCAACGCACTTGTCGTATTCCGGCTCAGCTTTTCCTTCCATGATTCCGGGAATTTCCTTGAACTGGCGACGCACCTCGCGCACCATCGCCATCGCAGCTTTTCCAACTGAGTTCATAGCCAAGGCTGAGAACACAACCGGAATCATACCTCCGATAAACAAGGCGGCAAGAACTTTCGCTTTGAAAATGTTGATTCCGTCAATTCCGGTGAACGTAACGTAAGCAGCAAAGAGTGCAAGTGCCGTCAACGCAGCGGATGCAATCGCGAAGCCTTTTCCGATGGCTGCAGTGGTGTTACCTACAGAATCCAGGATGTCTGTACGTCCACGAACTTCTTCAGGAAGTTCACTCATTTCGGCAATACCTCCGGCGTTATCCGCAATTGGTCCGAATGCATCGATAGCCAACTGCATTGCGGTTGTAGCCATCATCGCAGATGCTGCAATGGATACACCATAGAAACCTGCCAATTCATATGCTCCCCAAATCGCACCGGCGAAGAGGAGAATAGGAAGGAAGGTAGAAATCATACCCACTGCCAATCCGGCGATGATGTTGGTAGCTGCACCGGTCGAAGACTTCTGAACGATGTCCAAAACGGGCTTCTTACCCAACCCGGTGTAGTATTCTGTAAACATAGAGATCAAACCACCAACGGCCAGACCCACGAGTACGGCAAGGAATACATTCATTGAAGTTACTTCCACAGGCATTCCGTTGTTTTCGCCGAAGAATTTCATCAGCATCGTCTTAGGAAGCATCCAATCAATAATAAAGTAAGATGCTACAGCCGTCAGAACGATCGAACCCCAGTTACCTACGTTGAGAGCTTTTTGTACTTGAGCTTCTTTGGCGTTGTCGTCGCCAACCTTGATGAACCAAGAACCAATGATTGAGAAGATAATTCCCAGTCCGGCAATCACGATTGGAAGCAACACAGGACCCATATTGTTGAATCCATCCACCAATGGAGAACCTGCCGTAGCCATATCACGGATCACATAGTTACCAAGAACCATTGCGGCCAACATAGTAGCTACATATGAACCGAACAAGTCGGCACCCATTCCCGCTACGTCACCTACGTTATCACCTACGTTGTCGGCAATGGTTGCAGGATTACGGGGGTCATCTTCAGGGATTCCGGCTTCCACTTTACCCACAAGGTCGGCACCTACGTCGGCAGCTTTGGTGTAGATACCACCACCTACACGAGCAAACAGTGCGATACTTTCAGCTCCAAGTGAGAATCCGGCAAGGGTCTCGAGAATAACATTCATGGTGCTGAAGTCGGTACCTCCAAGGGCACCCGAGTTAGCGAGCAACAGGATGAAAATAAACGACAGTCCGAAAACGGCCAATCCGGCAACACCCAGACCCATTACCATACCACCACCAAACGATACTTTGAGCGCTTGGGCAAGGCTGGTTCGGGCAGCTTGGGTAGTTCGTACGTTGGCCGCGGTGGCGATGCGCATACCGATGTTACCGGCGAGTGCTGAAAAAACAGCTCCAATAACAAAAGCAACCACGATAAACATGCTTGCCGGTACCAGTCCCATACCGGAAATGATACCCAATGCCGCACCGGCGATTACTACGAATACTGCCAGAAGTCGGTATTCTGCCTTGAGGAAGGCCAAAGCTCCGGTTTGGATGTATCCGGCCAATTTCTTCATGCGGTCATCTCCCGCATCTTGTTTGTTGATCCATTTCGCCTTGATGAACATGAATACCAGTCCAATCACAGCAAGGAGGGGAACAATATAAATCAGATTTTCTCCCATGGTCTATACATTTAATATAATGGTCTCGATTAAAGCGGGCGCAAAAATAGGTCAATTATCATTCAACGCAAAATGGAATGCCTATTTGAAGGAAGGAAGTGGTTTCGGAGGTGAAGAATTGTGCGCCATTCGGCAAATGGGAGGGCGTTATGGTTACGTTACCATTTGCCGAATGGCTGCTATTCTTACAATACGTACATAGACGATTTTACCGCTTCGACGATATCGCGAACCTGTGGAAGCGCTGCATCAATAAGCGGCTGCGCAAACGCAAATGGCGTGTCGGTTTGACACAAACGGCGAATGGGAGCATCCAGATAATCGAATGCATGGCGCTGAACGCGGTACCCGATTTCAGATGAAATCGATGCCACGGGCCAACTTTCCTCAATAATTACCAGTCGATTGGTCTTTTTCACCGAAGCTACAATGGTGTCAATGTCGAGCGGACGAATCGTACGCAAGTCAATCACATCTACGTGAATGCCCTGTGCAGCCAATTCATCGGCGGCCGCGAGGACAGTTTTCATGATCTTTCCAAACGACACCAGCGTGCAGGCATCTCCCTGGCGAACCACATTGGCTACACCAATAGGAACCAGGTACTCACCATCAGGCACCTCGCCTTTGTCGCCGTACATTTTTTCCGACTCCATAATCAATACGGGGTCTTCGTCGCGGATGGCTGATTTGAGCAAACCTTTCATGTCGTAGGGATTGGATGGGGTAATTACCTTCAATCCGGGAACATGCGCATACATCGATTCAAAACTCTGCGAGTGCGTCGCTGCCAGCTGTCCGGCCTGACCATTCGGACCGCGGAAAACGATGGGAACGTGGTATTGACCGCCCGACATCTGCAACATCTTTGCAGCGCAATTGATGATTTGGTCGGCAGCGAGGATTGCGAAATTCCATGTCATGAATTCCACAATAGGGCGCAAGCCATTCATCGCAGCACCGACAGCAATACCTGCAAAACCGAGTTCGGAAATGGGGGTGTCGATTACGCGTTTTGCCCCGAATTCATCCAGCATTCCTTTACTGGCTTTGTAGGCTCCATTGTATTCGGCCACTTCTTCTCCAAGGAGAAATACGCGCTCATCGCGGCGCATTTCTTCGCTCATTGCTTCGCAAACTGCTTCTCTGAATTGAATTTCTCTCATAGCACCTCAAAGGTTTGGGCGGTAAAATTAGCAAAGGATTCCTTTGCTTCTCTACTAAAAGTCAAATTTGGCCGCTTTCAAGGCAAATTACATGGAGAATACGGTGTGACAGGAATCAGGTGTTTTATGGGGCGTCACATGGTTGTTTTGTTGTAATTTCGCGGTCTGGACAAGATAAGTAAGAGCTGAAATTGACTAGATTTGCAGCCCTTGAAACCACAAAAACCCTGAATTTTATGAAGATTCTTGTTTGTATAAGCAAAGCGCCGGATACTACGTCTCGCATTGCTTTTACGGATAACAATACTGCATTCGATCAGAATGGCGTGCAGTTCATTGTAAACCCCTACGACGAATGGTATGCTTTGGTGCGTGCCCTTGAGTTGAAGGAGGCCCAAGGCGGCAGTGTTACAACGATTACGGTTGGCGGTGCCGACAACGATCCCATCATCCGCAAAGCTTTGGCAATTGGTGCCGACGACGCGGTGCGGGTAGATGCGGAAGCTTTGGATTCTTTGGCAGTCGCCAAATACATAGCCAACTACGCAAGTGCTAATGGCTATGACCTTGTAATGTGTGGTAAGGAAACAATCGATTACAACGGAGCCGTTGTAGGCGGAATGGTGGCAGAACTGATGGATGTGCCTTATGTTTCTTTGGCCATTAAACTTGATGTGAACGGTTCGGTGGCAACATTGGAGCGCGAAGCCCAGGGAGGAACGGAAATAGTGGAAGCCAGTCTTCCTCTTGTGATTTCAGCATCCAAAGGTATGGCTGAACAACGCATTCCCAATATGCGTGGAATCATGGCGGCCCGAACCAAACCTTTGCAGGTAGTTGCTTCTGAAGGAATCAATGCATCTACAAAAGTGGTGCGTTACGAACTTCCTCCGGCGAAAGCAGCCGTTAAGTTGGTTTCGGCCGACAACGTTGCTGAATTAGTTGATTTGCTCCACAATGAAGCAAAAGTGATCTAACCCCAAATCAGAGAAAACATGGCAATTTTAGTATTCGCAGATAATCACGGTGGGAAAATCACCAAATCTTCTCTTGAGGCGGTTGGCTATGCAGCGGCAATGGGGGGAGATGTAACAGCCGTTACTTTCGGATCAATTGAAGGTGATGGTGGAATGGGGAATTACGGGGCCTCGAAGGTAATTGTGGCCGGTAATGCAACGTCAGACCCTCAGCAGCTTACTCGTTTGGTAGTAGATGTAGCCAATGCTATTGGAGCGTCAGACATTGTGTTTTCGCACGACACTACGGGTAAATCGGTAGCTCCGCGTGTGGCTGCTCGTATGGATGCAGGTCTGGTAGCTGGTGCAACAGCAATTCCAAGTGGAAAAGAGATTAAAAAGAATGTGTTTTCTGGAAAGGCGTTTGCCTATGTGGAAGCATGCACCGATAAACGTGTGATTTCGGTTCTTCCGAATTCATTTGGTCTGAAGGCCAGTGGGGGAAGCGCAACAGTGGAGCAGTATAGCGGTGATTGTGGTTCGGCAGGAGTTATTGTGAAAGACTTCAAGCCTACTTCAACCGACGGCTCTGTTCCGTTGCCTGAAGCAGAGATGGTGGTTTCGGCCGGACGAGGAATGAAAGGACCCGAAAACTGGGGAATCATTGAGGACCTTGCCGGAGTGCTTGGCGCCACTACGGCTTGTTCACGCCCTGTGGCCGACATCGGCTGGAGACCTCATCATGAGCATGTTGGTCAGACAGGAATTGCGATTCGTCCTAACCTGTACATTGCTGTGGGTATCTCCGGAGCCATTCAGCATCTTGCGGGTGTGAACGGTTCGAAAGTGATTGTTGTAATCAACACCGATCCTGAGGCTCCATTCTTCAAAGCAGCCGACTACGGTATTGTAGGCGACGCATTTGAGGTGGTTCCGAAACTCACTGAAGCATTAAAAGCATTTAAATCCGCTCACTAAGCGGATTCCGACTTGAGCGAGGGAATTTTCGTACATGTGAAAGGTAGAGAAATGTTTATCTTCGCATGCAGGAGGGTTCCCTCTTATTCCTGCTTATGAATAAAATTGAACTAGAAATCAGCGATATCGCACCGAGTGGCTCTACGAGTGGTGCGTATGCACTGGTATTGAGCGAGTCGAAGGGTCATCGCAAGCTTCCGATTGTCATCGGAGGTCATGAAGCTCAGGCAATAGCAATTGAGTTGGAGAAAATGACTCCCAGCCGTCCGCTCACACACGATTTGTTCAAGAGCTTTTCCAACGCGTTTACCATCGATATTCAGGAGGTCATTATTTACAATTTGATCGAAGGGATCTTCTTCGCTAAGATTCTTGCTTCACAGGATGGAAGAAGTGCAGAAATAGATGCGCGCACTTCCGATGCGGTTGCACTGGCCGTGAGGTTTAATTGTCCGATTTACTGCTATGACTTCATATTGGATACGGCAGGTGTAGATGCTGAGGATGATACCGAAGAAGCAGCCTCAGATGAGGAAATCAATATCGAAGAACTCACACAACCTGCAGACGATACTGAACTTTCAGTAGATGATCTCGAAAAACAACTTCAGATCGCTATTGAGAAAGAAGATTACGAACGCGCTTCTCGAATTCGCGACGAAATCAATCGCAGAAAGGGACAGTCGTAGGACCGTTTCACTCCAGTTTCCTATCTTTCGGCAATGGATATTTTACGTGGACTACTCGGACTGCTTTTCCTTCTCGGGATCGCCTGGGTTTTTTCCGAAAATCGCAAGGCGATTTCCTGGAGATTGGTGGGCTTCGCCCTGGTAGGTCAGCTCGTTCTCGCCGTGCTGATTTTGAAAGCACCTTTCGTCAAGGACTTGTTTGAGTGGGTAGCTTCATTGTTTCGCGCCATTTCAGATTTTTCCAATGCGGGCGCCCAGATGATTTTTGGATATGAACTGACCAATCCTGGAGGTAGCGCCGGATTTGTTTTTGCCACGAGGGTGCTTCCCACAATTATCTTCTTTTCAGCAGTTTCCAGTCTGTTGTATTACTGGGGTATCCTGCAAAAAATTGTTTACGCTTTTGCCTGGGTCATGAAGCGGCTGCTTCGTGTATCCGGAGCAGAGAGTTTGGCGGCTGCCGGCAATATTTTCCTCGGACAAACCGAATCTCCACTGCTGGTAAAACCCTACCTGGATCGTATGACCCGTTCTGAGATCATGTCATTGATGAGTGGTGGCATGGCGACTATCGCCGGATCAGTATTGGTGTCTTATATTGTTTTCCTTGGAGGCGATGACCCGGCCGAACAATTGAAGTTTGCCACGCATTTATTGACTGCATCGATTCTATCAGCTCCGGCTGCCATTCTGGCGGCGAAGATGATTGTTCCGGAAACCGATCATTTTAACGATAAGTTGGAACTGTCCAAAGATCGGATGGGGGCTAACTCGCTGGAAGCAATTGCCAATGGTACCACCGACGGTATCAAGCTTGCCGTGAATGTTGCAGGAATGCTCCTGGTGTTCACAGCTTTGATTTTTGGATTCAACACAGGTATGTCCTGGCTGGGAGATATTACAGGCTGGAACGAGTGGATTGCCGCGAACACCAATTTTGACGGACTATCATTTCAATTTATCATGGGGTATATATGTGCCCCCATCGCATGGATGCTTGGAGTGTCTTGGGAAGATGCCATTCTTGTAGGGCAACTGCTTGGTGAAAAGACGGTGCTCAATGAGTTCCTGGCATATATTTCACTGGGAGAGATGAAGGCGGCAGGGTCATTCGCTCATGATAAATCCATCATTATGGCCACCTACATTTTGTGTGGATTCGCAAATTTTGCGTCCATTGGGATTCAAATTGGTGGAATTGGTTCTTTGGCCCCGACACGCAAGGGATTGCTTTCGAAATTGGGGATGAAGGCTCTTTTGGCGGGTACGTTGGCGTGTTTGTTTACCGCCGTAATTGTGGGAATGATCTATCAATTCTGATATTTGTAAAAAAGTTGAACATGGCACGAGTCGGAATTATCATGGGGAGCGCATCGGACCTTCCGGTGATGCAGCAAGCAGCAGAAGTATTGGATGAGTTGAAGGTAGACTACGAAATGACCATCGTTTCGGCACACCGAACCCCTGAACGGATGTTTGACTATGCAAAGGCAGCGGCCGACAACGGGTTGAAGGTGATCATTGCCGGTGCCGGTGGTGCAGCTCACCTTCCCGGAATGACGGCATCGCTTACTCCACTTCCGGTGATTGGTGTTCCAATTAAGTCCAGCAATTCCATCGATGGCTGGGATAGCGTATTGTCTATTCTCCAAATGCCGGGCGGTGTGCCCGTGGCAACAGTGGCCCTCGATGGAGCCAAAAACGCCGGAATTCTCGCCGCGCAGATCGTCGCAGCGGGTGATTCGTCAATCCTTGAAAATATTCGTCGGTACAAAGAATCACTCAAAGACAAAGTCATGGCCTCATTAGGCAAGCTTTAAGCCATCTGATTCTTACATTTGCCCAAAATTCCTAAATGATTTCTATTGATCCATCTGAGGTGAGCACCCGGGTGCTGCATGGTTATTTGTTGAGTGCTGTAGCTCCGCGTCCTATTGCGTTTGCCAGCACGGTTGATGAGGATGGTCGGCCAAATCTGGCTCCGTTCAGCTTTTTCAACGTGTTCAGCGCCAATCCTCCGATTGCCATCTTTTCCCCTGCACGAAGAGGTACGAACAATACCACCAAGCATACCTTTGAGAATGTGAAAAAGATTCGGGAAGTGGTGATCAATGTGGTCAACTACAACCTGGTTCAGCAATGCTCGCTGGCAAGCACCGATTTTCCGGAAGGCGTCAGTGAATTCACCAAGACCGGACTCACACCCGTTGATTCGGTTAAGGTAAAACCACCCCGCGTGAAGGAATCACCGGTGCAACTGGAATGCATGGTCAAGGATGTGGTTGAACTTGGAGATCAAGGTGGAGCTGGAAATCTGGTGATCTGCGAAATAGTTCACATCCATATTTCACCCGATGTTGTGAATGCGGATGGTCAGATTGATACCCGCAAGATGGACCTGGTGGGACGATGCGGTGCCAATTGGTACACCAGAGTCAACGATGCATCACTTTTTGAGGTGGCGAAACCACTCGCTCAAATTGGCATCGGCGTGGATGCGATCCCACAGGAGATTCGTGTTTCGAGAATTCTTACCGGAAATCACCTGGCACAACTGGGCAATGTGGAGCAGTTGCCCGATGAGACCTCAGTGAACGAATACAAACTCATTGAGCTAGCCGAACTTTTCATTGAATTGCAGGATGAGCCTGCTACCCTGGAATCCAGACTGCATCAACAAGCCGCCGACTTGCTCGATAAGGGGATGGTTAACGATGCCTGGAAAACACTACTCGCTTTTAATAACGGATAAAACAAGCCAAAATACTTACCATGGATATTACCGGAGTAATTAAAGTTATTATGGACGAACAACGCTTTGAAAGTGGATTCTTCAAGCGCGAATTCGTCATCACTACTGAAGAACAGTATCCGCAGGATATCATTTTTGAAATGCACAAAGAACGAAGCGAAGCTGTGGCTTCTCGTCAGCAGGGAGAGCGCATCCGTGTGTATTTTGATATCCGCGGACGTGAATGGAACGGTCGCTATTTCAACAACCTCGTTGCTTGGAAGGTGGAAGCTGCAGGAGCAGAAGGTTCAGCCCCAGCTGGCGCACAAGGAGTTCCGTCTATGGAAAACCTGCCTCAAATCGACCCCGTTGATGTGGCTGATGAGGAAGACGATGACTTGCCATTCTAATCGGAAATTCTGAATTCATAAATTCGCAATCAGAGCAGCATTATAGTTCCTCTGATTGCGAATAATGAAGCAAACCTTTTCCGATCGATTTTCCGAGTTGTTCAGAAGACTTCTTCCGGCTCCATTCACGATAGCCGTTCTTCTGACCATTCTTGCTTTTGCTCTGGCATTGGCCTTTACCCGGCCTCATGATGTTGGTCTGGGTTCCTACACACTCAAGTTGGCTTCCGATTGGGAAGATGGATTATGGAATTCATCCCTTCTGGTTTTTGCCGTTCAGATGATGCTCATGCTGGTGCTGGGACATGTCCTTGCCCTTACCCGGCCTGTTGATCAGTTCATATCTTCAATTACCCGAAAATTCTGTCACGATACAGCAAGCGCGGCTTTTGCGGTGACTTTCCTTACGGTTTGTGTTGCATTGTTCAACTGGGGGCTGGGCCTGGTATTCGGAGCCATCTTTGCCCGTAAGGTAGGAGAGCATGCCCGTAAGAATCACTTCCGACTAAACTACCCACTCATAGGAGCTGCAGGTTACTCAGGTTTGATGGTTTGGCACGGTGGATTTAGTGGTTCATCCCTTGCCAAAGTTGCCGAGCAAGGCCACCTACAGCAAATGATGAACGGCGTTCTCAGCGAGAACGCGATTGCTCAACTTCCTGAAAGCATCAGTTACACGGAAACGGTCTTTGGTTTCATGAATATCGTAGTGTCTGCAGCACTACTTGTGATACTGCCTTTGTTTATGTGGTTTTTGGGTAAAAAGTCGGATCAGTTTTCCGACAAATTGCCGGTCGCTCACCAGACGTCCCCGGGGATTCCACAAACCCGTGGAGCGGAACGTTTGGACTATGCTTCGTGGCTGGCGGTTGGTTTTGGATCCATCATCCTGTTCATCGCCGGATATAAAGCATTGAATCATCCCATGGCAGGATCTTTAGGTTTTATAACTCCCAACTGGATCAACCTCGTTCTCCTCGGATTGGGTATTGCGCTGCATCGGCGATTTGCCGAGTTTTTGCATGCCGTAGATGACGCCATTTCAGGTGCGGCCGGTATTCTGATTCAATTTCCGCTGTATTTCGGAATAATGGGATTAATGAAGTCTTCCGGACTCATTACACTTATGGCCGATTTCTTTGTGAACGTGTCAACCCCGGAGACCTTTCCGATTTATACCTTCATTAGTGCCGGACTGGTCAATATCTTCGTTCCCAGTGGGGGCGGACAGTGGGCAGTTCAAGGGCCAATCATTGTGAAGGCCGCCACAGAAATGGGCATTCCATTGCAAAAATGCATTATGGCTCTCGCATATGGAGATCAACTTACCAATATGCTCCAACCGTTTTGGGCTTTGCCTTTGTTGGGTATCACCGGACTAAAAGCTAAAGAAATATTATCGTACTCTGTTCTGCTCATGTTGATAGGTGGTACATTGTTTTTCACCGCATTATGGCTGTTATGAAGTTGATCAATGCACCATTAATACTCCATTTGGCCTTGTGCCTCCTTACCTTTAAAGCAACAGCCCAAGGTGAGTTGCAATGGGATGCACTGCCCAATATGCCCGAGGCTGTAGCCAATAACGCGGTTACCTCGGCCTATTGCGGCGATACTTTATGTGTGTATTCATTTTGTGGTATTGGCAGCGGACTGGAACCGGCCGATATTCACCTACATGCCTGGCGTTATAATACCAGCACCGGTGTGTGGAATGCACTTCCGGATGTTCCGGACACACAAGGGTTGATTGCTTCAGGAGCTTCAACAATCAACAACCGTATTTATGTGATTGGGGGATATCATGTGAATGCCAATTTCTCAGAAGTGTCCTCGTCATCTGTGCATGTTTTTGATCCTGAGTCGAATACCTGGTTGGAAGATGCGGCTTCAATACCTACAGCTATCGATGATCATGTGCAAGCTGTTTGGAGTGATAGTCTGCTGTTTGTGGTCACAGGCTGGAGTAACACCGGCAATGTGAACAAGGTCCAAATTTTCAATCCGTCGCTGAATACCTGGGAACAGGGTACAGTGGTTCCCAATTCGAACGGATGGAAGGCTTTTGGCGCCTCGGGGGTTTTTATAGGCGATACACTATATTATATGGGAGGCGTTAATGGGGCCTCCTTTGCCGCAACCTCCCTGATGAGGAAAGGAGTAGTGAATCCCGACAATCCGCTGGAGATTTCATGGGACTTGCTCGACGATTATCCCGGGGATCCGGGGTATCGGATGGCATGTGCTCAAAGTGGGGATTGCGCGCTGTGGATAGGAGGAAGTAGTGTTGCGTACAACTTCGACGCAGTGGCTTATAATGGATCCGGGGTGGTGGCTCCCAATGAACGCGTGGCGGTATACAATGCGTCAACCCTGGCGTGGAGCGAGTATATGGATAATCCTGCTGTGATGGATTTGCGTGGAATAGCCCGTGTTTCCGATCATGAGTGGATTATTTGCGGTGGGATAGGCGAAGATCAAGAGGTGTTGCAGCAAACCTGGTTGCTGACGTTCAGTCCGGAAACATCGATTAGTGAAGTACATTCTGAAATGGCTAATGCTCATTTTAAAGGTGAACAGCTTGTCGTTCACATTCCGGAGGGAAGTCGTTGGCAGCTCCTGGATTTATCGGGTCGCAAGTGTTCCAGCGGGCGCTCGTCGGGGTCTTTTGAAGTTCAATGCGGTGCGGGCGTGTATGTGTTCATTGTTCATTTGCCGAATGGCATGAAACATTCCATAAAACTGTTGAAAGGGGGAGGGGCATGAAGCCAAATGAAGAATCAGCTATTCACAGCAGGTACGAAATTGTACCGGGCGGACCTGTATCGGATCTTTTTCGAAGTCAGGGCATTACAGATTTACGATCCGTGTTGAGGTGGGTGCAGGCACTGCGGTATGAACGAATAAGCAATGCGCAGGATGTATCGCTGGTGGTGCAGGAACAAAGGGGAACGTGCAGTTCGAAGCACGCCGTTGTGGCACTTTTGGCCAATGAACAGGGATGGAATGAAGTGAAGTTGGTTGGAATCATCTACAAAATGACCGAGGAGAATACGCCGGGTGTGGGGGGTGTATTGAAACAGCGTGGAATCTCCTACGTGATAGAGGCGCACACCATGCTCCGGTTCAAAGGCCTTCCCGTGGATATAACCGGCATTTCAACCGGCAGCAGAAGCGCACTTGACGACATGCTGGAGGAACGCGAGATGACTGTGAGTGAGTTACTGAATGAAAAGGTGATGTGGCACAAGGCCAAATGGCAAAGGTGGCTGGAGTCTCACCCGAATGGATATAACTTTGAAGAAAACTGGCTAATCCGGGAGGCCTGTATTGATGCCTTGTCGAAGAAGGCAATCACTTGAAAAGTCGAGATACGTCAAGTCTATGTAAACGAAAAAAGCGCTACGGGTGGGGTAGCGCTCTATATGGGGGTTGGTTAAGATCGACTTAATCGTGCAAGTGGCCCGCAGTACGTGCGCGCTTCATTGCTTCTTCAATACCTACACGGTTGATAATGCGAATTGCAGCAGCAGAAACTTTCAAAGTTACCCAGCTATCATTCGAAGGAACGTAAAAACGCTTCGTTTGGAGGTTTACGTTAAACCTTCTCTTCGTTTTTCTGTTGGAGTGAGAAACATTGTTTCCAACCATCAACTTCTTCCCGGTAATCTGACAAATTCTTGACATGACTATAATTTTCTTTAGCGTCCCGAAAAAGGGAGTGCAAAGATGCAACTTTTCTTTCAGTTTCCAAATGGCGTGCGAAGAATTTCTAAACGTAAAAAATTCAATGCCGTCAGTGCGCTTCGCATAATATTGGATTTTCGCTCAGCACCCACGCGGAATACTTTACTTCGGACACCCTCTTCTCCGGCAACAGCGATCCACACGGTGCCCACCGGTTTTTCTTCTGTCCCGCCATTGGGTCCGGCTACTCCGGAGGTGGCAATTCCCCATGTGGTGTTCATCATTTGGCGAATGCCTGAAGCCATTTCTTCAACTACTTGCTTGCTTACCGCTCCATGGGTGTCAAGGTTTACTTGTGAAACGCCCAATGTACCCACTTTTACCTCGTTGGAATAGGAAACCACGGAGCCGGGATAGTAATCTGAACTACCGGATATTGACGTTATTAATGAGGCGATGGTGCCTCCCGTGCAGCTTTCGGCAGTCGCAACTGTTTCCCCTCGTGTGCGCAACATTTCGCCAACTACCTCGGGAAGACTGCGCTCTCCGATAGAATATGCGTAGGAGGGGAGAAGGGCCATCAGCTCCTTGGCTTTTCGGTTAAGGAGTTCCCTGATTTGTTGGTCACCCGGGTTTCCATAACGCGAAAGTCGAAGTTTGACCATAGCCGTACCCGGCAAGTAAGCCAGTTTGATCTCATCACGACTCAATTGATCAGCCCATTCTTCGATGCGCTCAGCGATCGATGACTCTCCCATGCCTTGAGTCATCACCGTGACGTGTGCAATTTCTCGTGTCTGGAATTTTTTCTGGAGCCTTGGCAATACTTCTTGTTGCATCAATCCCATCATCTCCCTGGGAACACCCGGCATGGAGACAAAAATGACCCCTTGGTGCTCAAACCACATTCCCGGAGCCGTGCCCTTTTGATTTTCCAGAGGAACGCAGCTTTCCGGAACCATAGCTTGCTGATAATGTACATCCATCATTTCTTTTCCGAAAGCGCGAAACATATCCTGAATGCGTTTCAAAGTGGGTTCGTGGTTGATCAGCCGGGTTTCGAAAAACTCGCAAAGCGTGGAACGGGTAATATCATCTTTGGTAGGCCCTAATCCTCCGGTGATCAAAACGGCATCTGAACGCTTTTGAGCATCTGCAAGTGCGTGCAGGATATGTTCTCGATCATCTGCTACTGTGGTGATTTGATGAACTTGAAGCCCCAGAAGGTTCAGTTCACGTGCCATGTAGTTGGAATTGGTGTCCACGGTCTGTCCTACCAATATTTCGTCTCCTATCGTGATGATCTCTGCGAGCATAAAAACCTTTTGTGGCAAATTAAATCAATATGGCCTTGTTGTTGATTGGGAATTGTAAATTTCGCAACACAAAGTAACGTATGAAATCGATCAGTTTCCTTTCCTTTTTTGCAATCGTAGCGCTCAGCGCTTGCTCACAAATCAATATTGGTGATCTTCAAAAAGCTTCGGACAAAGCCGAAGAGGTGATTTTTGGCTCGGGCACAACTTCTCCTCTTTCCAACGATGAAGTGGTTGCCGGCCTTCGGGAGGCCCTTGAAGTTGGTATTCGTAAGTCTGTGGATCTCACCGGAAAGGAAGACGGGTTTTTAGGAAATGATTTGATTCGAATTCCCTTTCCTGAGGAGGCTCAGAAGGTTAAACAAGTGGCTTTGGATCTCGGATTAACCGCTCAGGTGCAGCAGTTCGAGGAAACCCTGAACCGCGCCGCTGAAATGGCAGTTAAAGAGGCTGTTCCGGTTTTTGTTGATGCCATCAAAGGAATGAGCATTGAAGATGGTTTTGCCATTTTGAAAGGGGAAAACAATGCAGCCACTGTCTATCTCAAGGACGCCACGACGGCCGCACTCACCGAAAAGTTCAGACCAATAGTTCAGAAAGCAGTGGATGCGGTTGAGCTTACCAAGTACTGGACTCCGTTGGTCAATGCCTACAATACATCGACGCTACTTACCGGTGGTCAGTCGGTAGACCCTGATCTCACAGGTTACGTCACCGGCCGAGCTATCGATGGATTGTTCGTTTATGTAGAAAAAGAAGAGCAAAACATCCGTGCCAATCCGGTGGCCCGTGTTACGGATTTGCTCAAGAGAGTATTCGGACAATCCTGATTCCCTAAAGATTTTAGTATTGCATCTCGTGTACCCGAATTGACGTTAGAGTTGATGGGAATATGAAAATGTGTGGTTTTTTATTAGTGTGCTCCGAGATAAATCTGTTAACTTGGGCATACTTTTCGGCAACGGGAAGTAGTATTTGAAAACACAACCTGTTCATAAACCTTACAGATTAATCATCTATGAAGAGACTTTACGCATTTATGGTATTGGCTTTTGCTGCGCAATATGCTGTCGCACAAAGCCCTCAGCAAGCAAAGATTCCTGCTGAGAAGAAAAACACGGCAGTGGTGACCAATGGTGTCAAGCTTATTGGAAATGAGGAATACTCACAAGCACCACTAGACCTTACAACAAACAGCAAGCCTAAGGTGAGCGCGGTGAAATCGGCTACACTTTGGGAAATCGAAATTGGTACAACGATATATGATTTGCAGTCGAATGCCTCGGTTCAAAACCGTTTGGCTCAGACCGGTGAAGATTTGTCGGCTGCCTGGACCATGTCTCAGACCACTTCATTCGAAGACCGTGGAACGGGTTATAATATCAAGGACGGAGGATATTGGGATCCACAACCATCAACACGTATCGAATCGGTGCGTATTGGATGGCCTTCTATGATGCATACCGATGGTGGCAAAGAGATCGTTATCTCTCACCCGGGAACTGCAGGATTGCTTATGGCATCACGCGACATGGGTACGGGAGCCTGGACTGAAATGGATCTTCCTACAGACGTTAGTGCCGGCCTTTTGTGGCCACGTGCAGTGGCAGATGGGAATACTATTCACATGATCGCACTGAGCACACCTACAGCTAATGGCGGAACTGAATATCAGGGTCTGGACGGTGCTCTGTTGTACTACCGTTCAACCGATCAAGGTGCTACCTGGGATATGCAAGACGTACTTTTCCCTCAAATGGATACTTCGCAATTTGCCGGTTTTGACGGAGACAATTACGCTATCACGGCACGTGATGGTAAAGTTGCGTTTGCGGTATTCAACGATTGGGATGACACCTTTGTCATGATTTCGGAAGACGGCGGCGACACTTGGAATAAGACCAATATCATCTCATTCCCACTCGAAGGCTTCATTCAGGATACCGAAATTCTCGACTTGGATGAAGATGGATTGGCCGATACTGTATTGACAGCAGATGGTGCAGGAGCTATTTTTATTGACAACAACATGATGACCCACGTATCATTTGGTGCAATGCGCTATTTGGATGAAACGGTTGGTGATGACCAGTGGAGCTATTTCCCATTTACTGATGGACTGGAATACTGGAATGAAAACTACGGTGCTGATTCAACTCAGTATGTAGCCTATGTTCGTGACCTGGACGACAACGGTACTTACGATGCGGAAGATGTCGGTACGTACTTCATCAGTCTCGTTGGACAACCTCAGTTTGCACAAGATGCTGACGGAAAGTTATACTTGTCATATACAGAGGTTGTAGAATCTCACTCTTCAGGAAGTCAAAACTTCCGTCATATCGACGTGATTACAACCGATGATTTTGTAACCTGGAGCGATCCGGTTGACATTACGCCAGATGAAGATTTCTGGGGATTCGAGTGTGTGTTCCCAAGTATGGCGCCTGTTGTGGATGACTACATCCATATCATTTATCAGCGCGACTTTGAGCCCGGACTTCACGTGCGTGGAGACGAGGATCCAGCCGATACCAATGACATTGTTTACCTTCAAATAACTAAGGATTTGGACTATGAAATTGGCGACAATGTTGCTGAAGTAGATGCTTTGGCTGAAGTAGCCCTTTATCCGGTTCCTGCTAGTGAAATGGTGTATGCCGCTCTTCCAGGGTTGAAGAACGTGAACATCCAGATTTTCGATATGGCCGGCAAGTTGGTTGCCTCAGCGATGAACGCTGCTGAAGTAGTAGCAATTGACCTGCGCGATATTGAAACAGGTATGTACCTTGTTCAGTTCGAATACAAAGGAGCAGTAACCACTCAGAAATTGATGGTTCAGTAATTTTCTGAATCACACAAGATAGTTTGAGAAGGGCTTCCCGGGAGGGAGGCCCTTTTTTATGGTCAATATTTTACTCCGCAATACGACTGTTAAAGAACAATCTTGATTTTGTATTGTGACGTTTTGATAAAAAATGAATTAGATTGTTAGTATTTGGATGTCAAGTACAAAGGATTATGATTGAACCGCTTGAATGCCGTGTGCAAGTTGCTGAGAGAGTTGCTTTTGAGAGAGATTTTAATCGTTGCTGAAAACTACTAAGTGGACCGCTCTTTTGGTAGCCCGTTTTCACTTGAAAGGATCATTGAGCGGGATTTGCGATGCTTACACCAAGTATCGCTGATTGGAATGCGCAAGTGTTGTTTCTATTGCTTTTGGGGTGGTATGTACCAAAGGTGATGTCGGTATGATGTTTTGGGAATTTGATGTACATGTCAACTAGTATCTGTGATTTAACTTTGCAAACAATGGAAATAGGAGAGCGAAATTTCTGCAGGGCTATTGTCTTTGTAATCGCAGTATTTGGATTCACGAATGATCCTTGCAATGCTCAAAACGGTTTGCTTGAAATACACGGACTAATTGTGGATGACACGCTGAAATCCCCGTTGGCGCTCAAAAGTGTTACAGTATGGTGCCAAGGTGAGCGGCGACTTCAATTGAACTCTAATGTTGATGGAGAGATTGAGTTTAATCTCGATTTGCCAAACGACGTTGATACATTGACCCTTCGATTCGAGGTTGATGATTTTGTAGAGAGTGAATTTCAGATCCCATCAGCGTCGAAATTTCAGCATTTAGAACTGGATATCAATATGGCTCCGACATTGGTCTGTACTGATTATTTTTATCCTAGAGCAATTCATTTTAAGCATGGAACATGTGAATTGCAAGAGATGGATTCAATCATGTTTGGCTTGTGGGAAATCAATGAGAACGAAGTTTTAAAGCAGTTGTTTGAAAGGGGGATTTTCAACATTACGTCTTATGCCTCATTTGATGAGGACGCTTCGATTGCTGCCTTGCGAGCAGACTTTGCCAAGCAATTATTAGTGCGAAGCGGAGTGGTTGCCAATCATATTCATGTTGTTGTTAAAGGTCACGAGGATTTACTTCTATCACTTTATGACGAAGGGTGCCATCCTTATTATTTTTCAAATGTTCAACTAGACCTTTCATTAGAATCAATTAGTTCGCAGCTTTCCAAAGAAAAGCGCATGAGAATGAATGAACAACGATGTGTTGTCCTTATCCGTTACATTAGACCGGAATAGTCGTCTCAAATGGGATTGATCAGGGTCATTGTTGAACGAATCATTTCAAAGCCTCCGGTGCATCGGCAAAGTGCTTGTATTTACCTAGCAGTTTTCCAATGGCAACGGTTATCGGAAAGATGACCTTCTTCACAAATGTGGGAATAACCTTAACGTCGTATTCCGATTTGTAGCGAACAATGAGGTAAGCACTGTCAAATGGATCACCCTCCGGCTTTCCGGATTTTGTTGCGGAGGCATACATGCTGGTGAGGAAGTAGTCCAGTGTGTTTGCCGGTTTAACCCATCCTTCGCAGTGCAAATTCTCTGTACCGGCATTCCAAAACCGATGCATTTGCCCGCGTTCAAAGACCACGCTCTCTCCCGGCTGAAGGAACTTTTCTTCCTCACCATCTATCTGGTATCCCATGAGTCCGGACACTACGGTCAGACTCTCGTCCTGTTTGAAATGAACATGAAAAGGAGGTCCTGAACCGGGACCTACATTGTTGCTCACCAGCATTTTTTTTACGCCATCTTCAACGACAATAGATTCAAATGTCAGCTCCTCACCCAAGGGGTTAGAAATGGTGTGAGGCAATTGGTAAGGGTAACTCATTGTATTTCAGTTTGGTCAAATATAGTACAATGTACTAATGCAAGCAAGAAAAAATAGTACATTGTGCTAATGTTGAGGAATCGGTGAGTACAAGAGAGAAAATATTGCATACAGCGTTAGAATTGATCAACGATAAAGGGTATGTCCATGTTGGTGTTCGAGAGATTGGAAGGGCTTTGAAGAAAAGTCCGGGGAATATATCCTACCACTTCAGCAAGAAGGAAGATATCCTCATCGCACTCCTGGAGCAGTACCGTGAAACCAATTCGGCTTTGTATGAAGACTATTTTGCCGGACAACCATCGGCACATCGATTTCTCGAACTGATGAAAGGTATTTTCGATTCGCAGTTTCGATATCGTGGTGTCTTTATTGGCAATCAATTCGTCAAGGAGGAAATCCAGTCGGGTAATCGATACGACTACAGGGCTACTTATCAGCAGCGGCTTTCGGGTTTTACCCGCATCTTCCGGGAACTGCGAGAATCAAAGCATTTGCAGGTATCCGATGAAGACATTGAATTCCTTGTAGCCCATATCGCACTTGTAGGGCGTTTTTGGATTTATGAGGCAACGTTATTCGATAAATCTCCCAATCAAGAAAGCACGGTGAAGCATTACCTGGATTTACTTGCCCGACAAATCTCACTATTTGCTACTCCGTTAGGAGCGCAGGACATAAGTGAATTCCGGGTGTCGCAGGAATAGGTGTGCTGTTCTAACTGAATAACCGCTAAAGTTAAAAATCAGCTTTCTATGGAGCCGCTGCTCGTTGGGAACCGACGATCCACTTTTTTAAAGAGCCCTTGAAGCACTTTTCCCGGACCCACTTCTATTGCTTCAGTAGCACCATCGGCAATCATGTTTTGCATGGTTTGGGTCCATCGAACCGGGGCGGTTAATTGGGCCACCAAATTGGCTTGTATCGTTTCCGGATCAGTAACAGCTGAGGCTACAACGTTTTGATATACCGGACAAACAGGAGCCTGGAAATGCGTATTTCGAATAGCGGCTTCCAATTCTGCTCGTGCAGGTTCCATTAAAGGCGAGTGAAAGGCTCCTCCAACGGGTAGCAAGATGGCGCGTATTGCTCCAGCTTCTGTGCATTTGGCGCATGCCGCCTCAACAGCCGGAAAACTACCTGAAATAACCAATTGTCCGGGGCAGTTGTAATTCGCGGCAACAACAACACCCTCCGTTTCTGAGCAGATTTGTTCCACAATATCATCGGCAAGTCCAAGGATAGCCGCCATGGTCGACGGCTCTGCCTCACAAGCTTTTTGCATGGCCTGGGCACGCTGGCTTACCAGTTTAACACCATCTTCGAAGTTCATGGCTCCTGCGGATACAAGAGCCGAAAATTCACCCAATGAATGACCTGCCACCATGTCGGGCTGAAAACCATCGCCCATCACTTTACTCAAAATCACTGAGTGCAGGAAAATAGCGGGCTGCGTTACTTTTGTCTGTTTCAGTTCCTCATCAGTTCCCTCAAACATTGTTTGCGAAATAGAGAATCCCAGGATCTCATCGGCCTGGGCAAACAATTCACGGGCGGCTGCACTTGCATCGTGTAAGTCCTTGCCCATTCCTGAAAACTGTGCTCCCTGACCCGGGAAAACATATGCGCGCATTGTCATTCGATTTGGTTTCGGAGGCAAATCTAAGGCATTTCACGAGATTCAAACAGGAGTTTCCCGAGGACCCGCTGTCCGCTTTGAGTGAAGTGAATTCCGTCCGTTAAAAATGGCCCTTCGATAAGCTCCATTTCGCGGTTCAAATCGGCATATTCGAAACCTCGTTGTTGGCAATAGCTTGCCAGAAAAACATTCCATTCGTTGATTGCTTCGGCAATTTCTTCAGGGTCTGTAAAGTAGCCTGCCTGAGGTTCATATGCGGGGAGGTTAATCATACGCACATGCACCGGTTTTTTGCGGGCGGTAGCCCATTTGGCGAATGCCTGCCAGCGCTCTTTGGAGACCTCAAAATCCACATGAAAAAAGACATCATTTGTGCCCAGGAATACCGACATCGTGTCCCATACGCAGGTGGGATATGCGTTGCTTATCTCGGAAAGCATGGCGGTAGTAGCTCCGGAATAGGTGTAGCGGTCTACATGTTCAGGAATTGTGGCATTCGCCAAATGGCTGTCGCCAAGAATTAGCGATGTGCGTCCAAGCGATGTGTCGGGAAGCGTTGCATTGGAATTCATGCGGCATTGATATTCGAGCAATTGTGGTCGAAATACGAGGTACAGAGCAATCACAACCCCAGTAATCACAAAGAATGAGGCCGCAATTTTCAGACGAAAAAGAGGTTGCCGTACGACGTTTTTCCTATTCATGTGGTTGAAATACAGTATATTCGAAACTGGACGTCTGTTGGCGAAAGTGAAGAAAAAATTATTTTTTTCAAAAATGTGAGGAGAACAGAAAATTGTGGTAATCTTGGCTCGGTTTTTATGACGTTTCATGACATTGGATCACGATGCGCCGTAAGGAGTTTAGCACATATCAACAGTCTTCGGATTTCTACATCCGCGTGATTGCCGGAACGGATTCGCTTCGGGCAACATGGTTTCACAGCCTGTTCTTTTCTATCGTACACTTGTTTGGAGGAATCAATTCAACCTTCATTATCCCTATTCGGATTTGAGTCGACACAGACATCCCGCCCTGGTCTATTGTTTACTTAAATCAACGCACGATACATGAAAGTTAAATACCGCGACCTGGTTGAACAAACGTTTGATTGGCCGCAAGAAGAATTTTACCTCGAGAAAGGACAACTGCATTTCCACGATATCCCCATGATGGACTTGGTGGAGAAGTACGGCTCACCACTTAAGTTTTCATTTCTACCCAAAATTGGTCAGAACATCGAAAAGGCAAGAGGATGGTTTAAATCCTCAATGAAGAAGCTCAAGTATAAGGGCAACTATCACTATTGCTACGTTACCAAGTCGAGTCACTTCCATTTCGTGATGGACGAAGTGTTGAAGACGGGAGCTTTTCTCGAAACTTCTTCGGCATTCGACCTGGACCTGGTGAAGAGTTTGCACAAACAAGGTAAGCTCAAGAAGAACCACACGATTATCTGCAACGGATTCAAACGGGAAGAGTATTGCAAGAATATTTCAGAAATGGTTGCTGATGGTTTTACCAATCTGACACCTATACTCGACAACAAGAATGAAGTTGAGTTGCTCACCGAAATGCTCTCCAAAAAGATCAAGATTGGAATTCGGATCGCAAGTGAAGAAGAGCCAAAGTTCGAGTTCTATACCTCACGTTTGGGAGTTCGATATAAGGATATTCCACAGTTTTACAACAACCAGATCAAAGGAAACGACAAGCTGGAGCTCAAAATGCTTCACTTCTTTGTCAATACCGGTATCCGCGATTCCGCATACTACTGGAACGAATTGCACAAATGTCTGGCGGTATACTGTCAGATGAAGAAACTGTGCCCAACCCTGGATTCACTGAATATTGGAGGTGGCTTTCCGGTAAAGAACAGTCTGGCCTTCGACTTCGACTTCGAATACATTATTGAAGAAATTCTCAGTCAGATTCAACTTACCTGCGAAACAGAAGGGGTTGCTGTTCCCGATATTTTCACGGAGTTTGGTTCATTCACCGTTGGTGATTCGGGCGGGGTGGTGTTCAAGATCGTGGGACAAAAGCAACAGAACGACCGGGAGAAGTGGAGTTTTATTGATTCGTCGTTCATGACTACTCTTCCCGATAGTTGGGCTATTTCAAAGCGTTTCCTGATGTTGCCACTGAATCGTTGGGAAGATGCGTATGAACGGGTATTCCTGGGCGGACTAACCTGCGATAGTGATGACTATTACAATTCGGAGCAGCATGTGAATGCCATATACCTCCCCAAGCATGACGCAAACAAACCCCTGTACATCGGCTTTTTCAATACAGGAGCCTATCAGGATAGTTTGAGTGGTTATGGAGGTATCCATCACTGTTTGATTCCGCAGCCCCGACATATTCTTATCGACTACGATTACGAAGGCAATTTGCAATATCGTATATTCAAAGACCGACAAACAGCGCCTGAAATGCTTCGGATTTTGGGGTATGAGAGCGCCGACAATACCAGTTTATCATGAGTTCTAAACGAACATTTGCGGGGATTCCCGAAGAATTTGGAGATTACAACAATGCCTCAGCGGTGCTGATACCGGTTCCATACGATGGAACTTCAACATGGGGAAAGGGAGCGGACATGGGCCCGGAGGCTTTCCTTCATGCGGCAGAGAATATGGAGTTGTACGACATTGAAACCGATTCAGAGCCTTTCCGTATCGGAGTTTTTCTGGATGAGCCTGTACATGAAAAATCTACTCCCGAGAGCATGACTGATGCTGTGCGTGAACGCGTATCTAAGCATCTTGAAGATGGCAAGTTCGTTACCATGTTCGGAGGGGAGCATTCCGTCAGTATTGGAGCCATGCAGGCATACGCCAAAAAGTATAACGACCTTACCGTAGTTCAAATTGATGCCCACGCCGATTTGCGTGAATCTTACATGGGATCGGCTTGCAATCATGCATGTGCTTTGCACTGGGCATCGAAGAATACCAACCTTATTCAGGTAGGAATCCGAAGTATGGACACCTGTGAATTGGAACACATGGACATGCGTCAAACGTTTTTCGCCCATGATATTGCGGCAGATCGCGAAGATCATTGGATGAACGATGTGTGCAGCATGCTCACCGATAACGTGTACATTACCATCGATCTGGACGGTTTTGATCCTTCCATTATGCCGAGTACAGGTACTCCGGAGCCCGGTGGATTGGGATGGTATCAGGTGTTGCGCTTGCTTCGTAAAATTAACCGGAAAGCAAATGTTGTCGGATTTGACATTGTGGAATTAAAACCGGTAGATTTGGACAAGTCTTCTGATTTTTTGGCGGCCAAACTGTATTATAAACTTCTAGCGTATAGCTTCGATCAAGGAGCGCAATGACAACGAGATGAGTATTAGATCTTTTACTTCAAAACATTACCGACACTTTAACGCTGCTGCCCTTGTGGACGCTGCAGAGGGATACGATCAGCAGCTTCGCAATGGAGCGAAAATGATGATCACCCTGGCAGGTGCCATGAGTACGGCTGAACTGGGTATTTCCCTCGCCGATATGATACGGGCGGGAAAGGTGGATATCATCAGTTGCACAGGCGCCAATTTGGAAGAGGACCTCATGAACCTGGTAGCGCACTCGCACTACAAACGAATTCCTCATTACCGTGATCTCACGCCTCAGGAAGAACGCGAACTGCTCGACCAGGGACTCAACCGGGTGACTGATACCTGCATTCCGGAAGAAGAAGCTTTCCGCCGCCTTCAACATCATATCGAAAAGATTTGGAAACAAGCGCAGGCCGATGGCAAACGTTTCTTTCCACACGAATACATGTATGAGTTGCTCCGAAGTGGAGTGTTGGAACAGTACTACGAAATACCTCCTGAGCATTCCTGGATGATTGCTGCTGCCGAGCGTAATCTGCCCATCATTGTTCCCGGATGGGAAGATAGTACCATGGGGAATATTTTTGCCAGCTATTGCCTCAAAGGCGAATTGCAGCCCTCTGTGGTGAAGTCGGGAATTGAGTATATGATGTTCCTCGCCAATTGGTATCGCGATAACAGCGACAAAGGAGTTGGGTTTTTTCAAATAGGAGGTGGAATCGCAGGAGATTTTCCAATCTGCGTGGTGCCTATGCTTTACCAGGATATGGAAGAGTATGACACCCCGTTTTGGTCGTATTTCTGTCAGATTTCCGATTCAACAACCAGCTACGGATCGTATTCCGGAGCGGTTCCCAATGAGAAAATCACCTGGGGTAAGTTGGATGCGGACACACCAAAGTTCATTATTGAATCTGATGCTACCATTGTAGCGCCAATTATATTCGCCTGGTTATTGGATCAATAGTTATGAAAAAGATCATTAAAGATTACAGCACCGTATCCAAAGAACAAATGGATCTCATTCTCGACAGATTCCCGGATGGATTTGACGAGGACGACCTCATTCGCCTCAAGCTCCAAAATGGTGATGAGGTGACCTGTCTGGAGTTGAAGACAGAAGATGCCATCTACCTGTTCAAGATCTCAGAGAGATTTTTGGACAAGATCATCGATTACTCAGGTGACGACACCTGGGTCGATGTGGATGATGTTATGGATGACATCAACGATGACAACGACAGCGACGATGACGACAATTACGATGATGATTGATATCGTATGAAGAATCACATGTTTCACATTGCGTTTGCGAGTAGCAACTTTAACGCAGCGCGCCACTTCTACGGGAAGATCCTGCAATTGCCGGAAGGACGCAGTGGATTGAATTGGGTAGATTACAATTTCTACGGAAATCAGCTCACTATCCAGGAAATTCAGCAAAGTGTAGAAGTGAAGATGAATTATCGGCATCCAAAGTCAGGCATGCCGCTGAATCATTTTGGTGTTATACTTCCTTGGGATGAGTTCCATACGCTGGTCAACCGTCTGCATGAAGCGGATGTTTTTCCCATTGTGGATGAACAAACGGTGATGGAAGGTGAGGTAGGAGAGCAAAAGATTATCATGTTTCAGGATCCGGATGCGAACGTTATTGAATTCAAGACGTTCAAGGATCTGAAAAGCGTATTTGCTACCGAATAAAGGAAATGTTATTGGTCAGATGTGGCTGACGATTGACGTTTGCCGTATGGCTTATTTACAATAGTTCGATGTGGGTAAGGGATTTCAATTCCTGCCTTGTCGAACTCTTTTTTTATCTGCTCAAACAGGTCACACCCCATTTCAAAAGCGTCGGGAGGATTCGCCGCCCATGCCCAGCCTTTTACTTGGACCGCGTATTCTCCCAATCCAATGACCCGCACATCCACCCGTGGCATGCCCTCTTCCTTTTCTTCATCCGTACGATGATCAATACTCAAGGGATGCTGTTCTATAGCTTGGGCAATGATCGATTTGGCCAGATCAATATCGGATTCATAGCTAATGCCTATCTCAATCCATTTGCAGATCGACTCATCTTCAAAATTGGAGTTGACGATGATTTCATCGCTGATAAGTGCGTTTGGAATAATGATTCGCTTGTTCTCAAAATCCCGAATAACCACATGTCGCAGGGTGATGTCTTCTATGATACCATTCAATGAACGAATACTGATCCGGTCGTTGATGCGGAATGGCTTGAAAATCACAATAAACACACCGCTAATAATGTTGCTGAGGGCGTGTTGAGAGGCAAAACCAACTGCAACAGCGAGAATCCCGGCTCCAGCAAGAAGAGATTTGGCCAAGGTGCGTAAGTTGGGCATGCTGTAAATAGCAATGCTAATCCCAACGATGTAAATCAGC
>JAGQVX010000303.1 GCA_020437755.1 Flavobacteriales bacterium | reverse complement strand
AATGTTCAGCCTAAGCTTGTGATAATTCCATGCTTATCTTCATCAAAAATCGGCGCGGGCGTCGATATTGGGCTTGAGGGTACAGCCCCGAGGAGGGCAAAAAGAGGAAGTGCAAGTGCAAGAGATTAGTGCAAGAGCAAGATAAAAGAGCAAGAGCAAGAGCAAGAGCAAGAGAAAAGAGGAAAAGGAAAAGGAAAAGGAAGAGGAGGACGAACGGCTGCTGATTTGCGACATGCTACTTCATCCAATATCGGCACGGGCGTCGATTTATCGCGCCCCTATCAAAAAAAATCCCCGCGGATGCGAGGATGTAGTCAAAGTCTGTATAGATCACTCACCTGTCGGAGCAGGGAGGCTTTCATCAAGTTCGACATCTACCTTGCTGTATGCACTGCAGGGTTGATGATACGTACACGACTGCATAATTACAGCCAGCGTGAGAAATCCCAGGAAAATAATGATGAGTTTTTGAAGAACCGAGTGGTTGATTTCGTCAACAGTATTCA
>JAGQVX010000302.1 GCA_020437755.1 Flavobacteriales bacterium | reverse complement strand
TTCGGGACAGGTGCTGCTACCAATTCCATTGCGGACCTTGACCTTACGGAATGCATTTTTTTTATCGGTGCCAATCCAACGGATGCCCACCCGGTTACGGGAGCCAAAATCAAACAGAAAGCCATGAAAGGCATTCCTATGATTGTGGTAGATCCGCGTCGCACTGAACTGGCCCGCTATGCCACCCATCATCTTCAATTACGTCCGGGCACGAACGTAGCCCTGATGAACATGATGCTCTATTGGGTCCTGGCAGACGGACTGGAAGACAAAAACTTCATCTCCTCAAGGCTCGAAGGTTACGAAGAATTCAGAGAGAATATCCTGAAACTGGATATCGACGAACTGCAAAAAATTACCGGAGTAGATAAGAATCTGGTCAGGGACGCTGCCCGTGTTTATGCTCAGTCACTTTCCATGGAGTTTCATGGACTCGGAGTAACGGAACACTCTCAGGGAACCTTCACCGTGATGCAGATTGCTGATCTGGCGATGATTACAGGAAA
>JAGQVX010000301.1 GCA_020437755.1 Flavobacteriales bacterium | reverse complement strand
TGGAAGAACAAGGGTCTCGGCCCTGCCGAGATCGCCGAGGGCGATGCGCGCGCCTTCGCCAACGGGCGCGGTCGCGAACTCTACGCCGCGTACCAGGACCGGCTGAAGACGCTGAACTCCTGCGATTTCGGCGACCTGCTGTGCCACCCGATCCGCATCCTGCGCGCCAATCCCGACATCCTCGCCGAGTACCACGCCAGGTTCAAATATATCCTGGTCGACGAGTACCAGGACACCAACACGGCGCAGTACATGTGGCTGCGGCTGCTGGCGCAGCGCAAATCGCACGTTGACCCCCGGTCGGAGAACCGGGGGGAAGCGCAAGATTTGCGCCATCAGGGAATCGAGGTAGAGCGCGCCGAGGACGACGGCCGGCCGATCTCCCCCCTTGTGGGGGAGATGCCCGGCAGGGCAGAGGGGGGTGGCCCCGAGGAAACACACTTACCCCCCTCTGTCGGCTCCGCCGGCATCTCCCCCACAAGGGGGGAGATCAGAGCGCAAACAAAT
>JAGQVX010000300.1 GCA_020437755.1 Flavobacteriales bacterium | reverse complement strand
CCAAGGCATTGTCGAGCAGAACCCACGATCATATTCGACCCCGTCAGGGTCGATGAATAACTGCGACGGTTATTTCTATAAATATTGGACCCCGTCGGGGTCCTCTTATGGGCATATCCCCAAGTCGCCCATGTATTCTTTTCCGGGAACCCCAACCAAG
This sequence comes from Flavobacteriales bacterium, assembly GCA_020437755.1. Classification (GTDB taxonomy): domain Bacteria; phylum Bacteroidota; class Bacteroidia; order Flavobacteriales_D; family Sanyastnellaceae; genus JADFAK01. The sequence goes on along the minus strand of JAGQVX010000300.1, from coordinate 347 downwards.
GAACACCGATTAACGAATTCAGAATTCACCATTCGTTAATCCTTGTTCGGTGTTCAGACCAATCAAACACACCAATTCATTCATTCCTCGCGCGCCAAATCATCCCTCATATAGTCTTGCCATTGGATCAATGAATATTTCAATGGATTTGATCCGGGAATTGCGTAAAAGCCTTGCTCAAAACAAAACAAATACACCCGTCCACCGCCTGACTTCCAGAAATTGGTAAAATAGTTCTTGTTGAATCCTGCCTCCACTAGCGAGGAGTACCGAATGGTGGTTTTGCCCATTTTGTTGAATTGCTTTAGAATCCTTCGATTTGATTTGAGAATACCCTTGACTTCTTC
>JAGQVX010000002.1 GCA_020437755.1 Flavobacteriales bacterium | reverse complement strand
TTACTTCTACACGGACTATGCTGATTGTCAGGCATGCCAGGAGACCGACTGCTATGATTTAGGCGGATTGGACTTTGGGGAATGCGCTATGCCCTTAGGAATCGCTTTGATTAACGGGCAGTGTACAATGATATCAGGGTGTAGCTATACAGCAAATGACGGAGAGGATTATTCGATGTATTTCTACGAAACCATGGACGAGTGCATGTTTTGTGAAGACTCTACGGGTTGTATGGATTTGGGTGGTTTGGATTTCGGACCATGTGAGGCTGTTTTAGGGGTTGGTTTGGTCAACGGATCATGCCAATATATTTCAGGATGTAGCTGGCAGATTGGCAACACGGATTATTCGCCGTACGGATTTGACGATATGGAATCTTGTGAATTCGCGTGTGGTACATCAGATTGCATCGATCCGGGGTTGATAGATGAGAGTGTGACATGCGACTTTCCGCTGCAGCCGGTGTGTGGCTGCGATGGCGTGACCTACCCCAATGAATGTGAAGCCATGAATCATTTTGGTGTTACGTCATGGACACCCGGTGGTTGTGAGTGCCTTGATCCGCAGGTAATTGACCAGGAAATCTTCTGTATTGCATTGTACGACCCGGTTTGTGGGTGCGACAGCGTAACCTATTCAAACGATTGTGTGGCCTATTTTCAAAATGGAATCACTTCTTGGACGCCCGGTGAATGCGGTCAGCAAACTTCCGATTGCATCAATCTCGAGGGCGTTGACTTCGGCGATTGCGAAATGATACTGGGCTATGCCGTTAGTGGAAATGGTTGCCAGGTGATTTCCGGTTGCAATCAGACCGATCTCAATGGAACTGATTACAGCAACAGTTTTTACCCCACTTTGGAGGCCTGTGAGACCAGTTGCGAAGACGTGATCTGTATCAATACGCAGCTCATGAGTGAATTGGTGGATTGCAGTCCGGAATGGATACCTGTATGCGGTTGTGACGGAGTAACGTACAACAACGAATGCGAGGCGTTGTACTATTTCGGTGTGTCGTCGTGGACCGACGGAATATGCGATTCCGCCAATGTAGTAGTACCTATTCCGGAAACCACATTCCGAATTTTCCCCAATCCCGCATCTTCAGAAGTCACACTCACCAGCGCAAGCAGTCTACCTTTCAACGTGCGTCTTTTTGACCTCTCCGGAAGGCTCTTGATGCAGCAAGCAAACAACACATCAACCGCGCGTCTGAATTTAACCAGCCTTTCTCCGGGAGTCTACAACCTAGTACTCGAACAAGGCGATCAACGGCATATGCAACGATTGGTGGTGGAGTAGGGGTTACCCCATCTCCGCTCCCAACCCGATTAGATCATCAAAAAAGGAGGGGTAGCTCTTCGATACGGCGTCGGCATTTTTGATTAAGATGGGGGCGCCGCCTATGGCAAGGAGGGCTCCGGCCATGGCCATTCGGTGATCGCCGCGGCTGTTGAATGAGCATGGAACCACGTCGGCTGGAGTGATGATCATGCGATCACCTTCAAGTGCGACGGGAATGCCGGCGGCACCAAATTCTTCCTCAATGGCTTTTGCCCGATTGCTTTCTTTGTGGACGAGTCGATTTACACCGGTGATAATGGATGGTTTATCGGCGAATGCTGCGAGTGCTGCTAAAGGTGGAAAAAGATCAGGACAATCCGTCGCATCAAACTCAAACCCTCGGATCATATGATTGACCACTTGGTAGTCGCCCGATTGATTCTTCATGCGGGTGCCCGAGAACAACAGCGGACCGGTAACGGCATGGTCGGCCTGGGTGAAGACACCATCTAGATTGTTAACCTGGTATCGGCCTTCGCCGGCAATGGCTCCCGCTACAAGCAGGAATGCCGCAGCGCTCCAGTCGGCATCACAATCGATATCGATGGGTTCATAGATCTGGTTGCCGGGGATCGTGAAAGTCCAATCATCCTCACGTTCAATGTGCACCCCAAAAGACTCGATCACTTCGAGGGTCATTTCCAGGTAGGGCGTGCTTGTTGGGTTCAGGATTTCCAGACGAGAGTCTTCCCCACATAAGGGCAGAGCCATGAGCAAACCACTAATGACCTGAGAGGTGAGGCTCCCATCGAGTTGGATCGAACCACCTCGCAATTTTCCGCGAAGATGCAATGGAATGCTGCCATTATTGGTTTTGACCTGGACTCCCAATTCGGGCAATACCTTTTCAAATATTCCCATGGGACGTCCGGCGAGCGTGCCTGAGCCATTGATGGTTATTGCTTCACCGCACAGGGCAGCAATAGGGGTGAACAAGCGAATTCCCAGTCCGGACTCTCCTGCCGACAGTTCAGGGTTTCGGACTTTCAGCCCTCCTTGAATGTGCAGTCCGGATTCATCTTCTTCGATTTCGGCCCCCAGTGACGCGGCCATCCCTACACTGGCCAGACCATCGTCGCAATACGCCGGATTGCCAATATGCGATGTTCCGTTGCTCAGCAATGACCCGGCAACAAGCCGTTGGAACACACTTTTGCTGGAAGGTGGAGTAACCTCACCACTGAGCAGGGAAGGGTGAACCGTAATGTCCATTATTTCACTCCGGTGTAGATGGTGGCAATGCCTCCCGATACAGTTCGGCATTTTACCTCGCGGTATCCGCATTTGCGCATGACGTCGAGGAATTGTTCGCCATCAGGAAAACTCTGAACAGACTCGGGCAGGTAAGTGTAGGCCCGACTGTCCTTGGATACTACTTTGCCAATAGCCGGCATAATAAAGCGGAAATAAAACCCAAACAGTTGTTTCATGGGGAAACGGGACGGTTTGGAGAATTCCAAAACAACACCTGTAGCACCCGGTTTGAGAACACGAAGCATCTCGCTCATTCCTTGCTCCAGGTTTTCAAAATTGCGCACCCCGAAGCCAACCGTATAGGCATCGAAGGTATGGTCTTCAAATGGCAAGCTCTCTGAATCGGCCTTGCGCAAAGTGATCTTCTCCGTCAGCCCTTTTCGCTCCAGTTTCTTTTGTCCTACATCAAGCATTCCCTGACTGATGTCAACGCCGGTGATCTTTCCGGTTGCTACGTTCATATTGGCGGCTTGAATAGCGAAGTCACCTGTTCCGGTGGCTACATCCAGTAGGGTTTCAGGCTGCGACTTACGCACCATTTTCAACGCCTTTCGACGCCATAGAAAGTCGATTCCAAGTGAAAAGAAATGATTGAGGAAATCATAACTGTGCGCAATGTTGTCAAACATTTCGGCAACCTGTTCTTTCTTTCCTGATTCGGGGTTGTATGGTTTTACTACTTCTTTCATATTATCCCACCATTGTATGGCCTTCGGGGTATTTGTAGTTGTTGCTGGTAGCTCCGCCACTGAGGGCAAATGCTACGGTAAGTGTCCCAACGCGTCCAACAAGCATGGACAGCACCAGAATTATTTTTCCAATGGGCGTGAAATCGGCTGTGATCCCGGTGGAAAGTCCCACAGTTCCCATAGCCGAAACCTGCTCGAACATAATATCGAGTATCCCGCGTCCTTCCGCAGCGAGGATTTGGGGCTCCGTAATCGTTAACAAAAAAGTGGCGACCAGGTTCCCGATGATGAAAATCAGCAACACTGAGTAGGCTCTTGATTTTAACAGTGGTCCAATGGTTCTTTTGTACAATTCGGCGTATTGACGTCCTTTGATGGTAGCCATAACATCAGCATAAATGATGGCCAGGGTTGATGTTTTAATACCACCACCTGTAGAAGAAGACGACGAGCCGATGAACATCAGAATGATCAGCACGAACAACATGGGTACACCTACGGCACCAATATCCACTGAGTTGAATCCGGAAGTACGCGTAACCGATTGGAAAAAGGAAGTGGTTATTTTCCCAAACATCGACTGCTCGGCCATGGTGTTGTTGTATTCCAGGAAGAAGTATAAAACAGCACCGATCAGCACGAGGTAGATTGAAAAATACAGCGCAATTTTCGTGGGGAAATTGATTTGTTTCCATGGATTGACCATACGCTCGCGCAGGCGCTTCGGGTCGAAGAGGTCGAAAACAGCCATCATCCCCAATGCTCCAAAGAACACGAGTATGGTTACGATCCAATGAATGAAGTAATTGTCCGCCACAACATCAGCTGCCAATCCGTTGGTAAACAGTGAAATACCGGCATTATTGAAGGCCGACACGCTGTGGAAAATCGAAAAGAAAATCCGCTCGCCTACGGAGGCGAAAGGTATCTTGGCCGACCAGAACATGTACATGAGGAGCGCACCAACAAGCTCAATAGCCGTGCTCCATATCACGACTTTACTCAACATTCCGCGGGCACTGGTCACGGTGTCGCGGTTCATGAAGTCTTCCAGTACGTCATGCTGCTTCAGGCCCAGGCCAAATCGCGATGCTAGAGCGAGGAACGAACCAAAAGCGATGATGTTCAATCCCCCTAGTTTAATCAATGCCATAAGGACAATTTGTCCTTTGAGCGTAAAGAAATTAGGCGTGTCCTCAACCATTAATCCGGTCACACACGTTGCGCTCGTGCTGGTAAACAAGGCATCCACAAAGTTCATGGACCCTTCGATAGTGGTCATTTCTGGAAGCATTAACAGACCGGTTCCGCTAAATATAAGAATGAGGAAGCTGGCGATAAAAAGCCAGGATGGGTGGATCTTGATTTTGGGGATGTAGTTTGAGGACCTACTGAACTCTATGAGCACAACAATAAAGAAGTACACTTGGATAAAAAGTGTCGAGATATCTCTGAACTTAAACAGCCCAATGCTGTTGAATAGGCGTTCCAGTACCAGTGTATCGAAGAGGTTGTAGGAAATAGCTTCCAGCACTAGAATGAACATCAACAACCCTTCAAACCATGTGCGTTTGAGCATCTGCAAGGGGTGGAAGTCATAGATGAACCTCAGGATGTAGTGAAAAACGTAAAATGCGAAACTGCCTTTGATAATCTTGAAAAGCAGCTTGCTGTCTTCTTCGCTATGGTCGAAGCCATAGTAAACCACTAACGTCAGAATTGCTGTAATGGATACGAAAATATTCAGCACCTTGGCCGTCCGGAGCACCATGTCCTTGTGCCCAAACAACCAAATATTTATGCGCTCCCGTATCGAATTGAGTGACATCTTACAGTCGTTCCGCTTCTTGTAACAAATCTTCTTTATCTACCGGAACCACGCCGGTCTTTTCGCAAACCATGCCACCTGCCAGATTAGCAATCTGGGCGATCTGCTCTAAGGTTCCTCCACAGGCCAGCACCAAAGACGCGACACTTATTACCGTATCTCCTGCGCCGCTTACGTCCAGGATTTCTCTTCGATGAGCGGGAATGTGAATGTGGCTATCTTGTTCCTTTATCAAGACCCCCAATTCTGAAAGGGTGACCAGGGAAATACGGTTACCCAGTTTGCCTTCCATGGCGTTGATGGCACGAATCAATGCTTCATCATCACTCTTGTCGAAGTCTATTTTAGTTCCTTCCCTGAGCTCTTTCAAGTTGGGTTTGAACAATGTGCAGCCTTCATAGCTGAAGAAATTCTCCTTTTTCGGGTCAACTGTGGTAGGAATGTTTCGCTTATTAGCCTCATCGATAATGTATCGTATAACACCTTGAGTGAGCACTCCTTTGTTGTAATCTTCAAGTATGATTACGTCGGGTGTTTCACGTTCAAAAAGAGCACGCATTCGCGAAATGAACAGCTGCTCTTCTTCGCCTGAAAGCTCACGTGTGGTCTCTTCATCTACGCGCAAGATGTGTTGTCCCCCGCTTATGATACGGGTTTTGACAGTAGTGGGACGCTCTGAAGAATGCACTACACCATCTTTTCGAAATTGGTGTCGGTCGAATAGATCTTCCATCGCATGCCCTTTATCATCTTCGCCTACAACACAACAAATAATAGGTTCAGCACCAAGTGCTTTCACATTCAAGGCTACATTGGCCGCCCCTCCCAATCGTTCTTCGCGGTGGGTTACTTCTACTACCGGAACCGGAGCCTCGGGTGAAATGCGGTTTACTTTTCCCCAGTAATAGGCATCGATCATTACGTCGCCAACGATCCAAACCTTTTTGCTGGTGAATGCTTCAAATAAGTGTGTTATTGCTGTCCGACCCAAAACCTTAGTGCAGATTAATTAAACCTTCATGGATACGCTTACAAGCCTCCCGAAGGGTTTCCATTGAAGCAGCGTAGGAAATACGAATGCATCGATCATCTCCAAACGCTTCGCCGGAAACAAGGGCAATATGATACTTCTCAAGCAGGTACATACATAAATCCGAAGGACTGTTAATGGTACGTTCGCCGTCAGACTTACCGAGGAATGCCGTTACATCGGGAAAAATGTAGAAAGCACCTTCGGGTATGTTGGTTTGAATGCCAGGAATGGCGTTGAGCAAATCCAAAACCATATCTCTTCGCTTGAGGAACTCCTCTTTCATGTAGTCAACCGAACTTGTCGGTGCATTCACAGCAGCTTCCGCCGCCTTTTGCGAAATTCCGGAAGGAGCGCTGGTAAACTGGCCTTGCATTTTGGCGCATGCCTTAGCGATCCACAATGGAGCTCCCAAATATCCCAATCGCCAACCGGTCATGGCGAAGGCTTTTGAAACGCCGTTCACCGTAATCACCTGATCGTAGATGGAGGAAAAAGCTCCCAAACTCGCGTGCTGTCCGGAGAAGTTGATCAATTCGTAGATTTCATCGCTCACTACGTAAAGTCCGGGATGGCGCTCAATAACTGCGGCGAGTTGCTGAAGTTCTTCGTAGGTATAAACCGTTCCTGATGGATTGCAAGGACTGCTGAAAATCATCATGCGCGTTTTAGGCGTGATGGCAGCTTCCAATTGTTCAGGAGTGATTTTGAAATCGGTTTCAATGGTTGTTGGAATGGTCACCACTTCACCATTGGCCATCTTTACCAGCTCGGAATAGGATACCCAATAGGGGGCAGGCAAAATCACCTCTTCCCCTGAACTCACTATAGCCAGAACTACATTGGCAATTGCCTGTTTTGCTCCGGTAGACACGACAATCTGATCTGCTGTATAATCCAGATTGTTGTCGCGCTTGAATTTTCGGGAAATGGCTTCACGTACCTCCGTGTATCCGTTCACAGGAGGGTAGTGGGTAAAGTTGTCTTCAATAGCCTGTTTCGCGGCATCCTTGATAAAGTCGGGAGTGTCGAAATCAGGTTCTCCTAAGCTGAGACTGATGACATCCTTTCCTTGTTCTTTCAATTCTCTGGCCATACGGGCCATGGCCAATGTGGCCGACTCAGACAATCGCTGAATGGTGTCTGATAAATGTTGTTTGATGGTTGTGTCCGACATACGATATCGTTATCGGAGCAAAACTAACCATTTCGGCAATGGCATCAGCACAGATGAGGCAAAAGGAATAAGGGCCACAGTGTGAATTATTAACAAGGATCGTGAACGATTGCAGACAAATCAAAGAGAGCATTGGCAGGCTTGAATTGAGTGAATATTGAAGCAGGATGTGAACAAAGGCATTCAAAGAATTGTAATGGTTCTGCGATATTCTGTTTTTTTCGAATACCTAACTTGCCGCCAGAAACATTGAAATACCAAATCATATGAATGTAAAATCTACTCTTTCTTTTATGGGTGCGCTTGCACTATCAGTATGTGCGTTTCAAGTATCCGCTCAAACCACACATGCTGTTGAAAACAACGGATTTACCTGGTCTCCTTCCGACATCACTATTGATCAGGGGGACACGGTGGAATGGACCAATACCGGAGGTTCACACAACGTCAATGGAACTCAGGATACCTTTCCTGACAACCCTGAATCTTTCGGGAATTCAGTTGGTTCGGGATGGGTTTACTCTTTCACCTTTAACATCCCCGGTGTATACAACTATCAATGTGATCCTCATGCTTCATTGGGTATGACGGGTACGGTTACGGTAGTGGCTACAACTTCGGTAGACGAAATACAGCCTGAAGCAACCGTTGCGGTCTATCCTCAACCCGCTTCGGAGTACATCGTTTTTGAATTCCAGGCAATCAACTCTACCGGAAACCAATTGGTTGTTTTCGATTTGAAAGGTCGCGAAGTCGTGAGCTTTCAGAATGTCACAGTCGGCGAGACACGTGTTGCAGTTTCAGATTGGGAAGCCGGGAATTATGTTTATCAATTGAAGAATGGAGACAACATCGTATTGAGCGGTGTAGTTCTGGTAAAATAAAGGATTTTCAGAAGTTGATGTTATGTTGAAGGATTTTGAGGGGATAGATATCTACGTATTTGACCAACTCCTGCGAGGTCGTATTCATCCGGGGCAGGTTGTGCTGGACGCCGGATGCGGCAACGGAAGAAACATCAACTACATGATTCAGAATGGCTATCACGTTATGGCCTTCGATCGTGATGAACGTTCATTGGAACAGGTGCGGTCGCTGTGTGCAGCGGTCGCACCTTCTCTTTCTGAAGGCATCCGACTGGCAGATGCTGACCACATTCCATTCTCCGATCATTCAGCGGACGTGGTGATGAGCATTGCCGTATTGCATTTTGCCCATGACCATGGTCAATTCAACGCCATGTTTGCCGAACTGATGCGCGTACTCAAACCCGGCGGGGTGTTCATTTGCCGAATGGCATCCATTCATGGCATGGAAAAGAAAGCCCAGGATCTGGGGGATGGACGTTTTCATTTGCCGGATGGCACAGAAAGATACCTCTGCTCAGAAAATCAACTCCTTGATCTCACCGCAAAATTTGGCGGAACGTTGCTCGACCCGTTAAAGACTACTGTAGTTCACGGATTGCGCGCCATGACCACCTGGGTATTCCAAAAAGGAAGCTAGTCGCGCCGCGCCAAAACCATTCCAATCAGAAATACATCTGCTTCGCGGACAATGCCATTGAATTTGTGCAGGTCCCGATGTACTGCATACACTTTAATGGGGTGCAGCTTGCGGTCGTCGAGGTCGTAGCCATTATCGGTATTGGCAATCAATAGTCGTGTGGAGAGCAACTCGCCATCCAGCTCCATGGGATGATCCAGCACAAACATGTAGCAATCCGTGTCTTTATTGAAAATCACCCGCCTTCCCAATTGTCCGGTGAGTGGAATGCGCTTAGAAAAGGCGAGGGAGGCCAACCCAATTCCTCTGCGCGAAGAAATGAGACGGGTCATGGTGAGACGGGTGCCGGTTTTCGTAGGTATGGCAAAAAACCGGGGCAAGAACATGGTAAGCGGACGGGTAGAGTAGATGAGTGGATTTATCCGCCCCGGAATAATCTCATGGCTCCCAAAGTTAATGGCAACAAATACCAAAACGTAAATATTCGTTGCCCAGGACGATAGCAAGTATTCATTGGCGTTGCTTCGACCGTAGGTCAGAAAAATCACTACATACGCAAGGTAGACCAAGGTGATGAGTCCGTTTACAAGACGGTAGCGCATGTTCTTTTCCAGAATCATCCCTTCATTCGTGTAGTAAGGGGAAATATTGATCAAATTGTTCTTCATGGTCATCCATACCTGCATCGACAACAAGAAGAATATACTGGTAACCCAGGGCATTTGCATGGCTTCATTGATGAGCCAGAAATCGTAAAATCCATGAGCCAGAGCGGCTACGAGCAACATGGCAGGGAATACACTCCACTTCCATTTGGGATAGCGGTAATGCGCCAAAGCCAGCGTGTAGGTAATGAGACACGTGAAGAACATGTGGGCCAGACTCGAATATAGCGAGCGTCCCAGGATAGAACTCAGGTTCCAGTCGTTGAGGTAGGAGATGTTCTCCACGAAAGCAAATCCCAGTGCAGACACCGATCCGTAGAGAATATAATCGAAGGGCTCGTTGACGTCTTTGGTGAACCGCAACACGATCATAAAGGGCAAGATCTTCACTACCTCTTCAATAAGGCCAATTCCAAATACGCAGTACCACCAGTCATTCCAGGGGTCGCCATTTAGTTGAAAGCCGTATTGGTGCAGCCATTGCGTCATTGGGAATACCAGCCAAATGGCCATACAGGCCAACACAAAGGTGAGAATGACAGTGCGTATGGGCTCACGTTCGAAGATGTCGAGCGAGGACACATACGAATACCAGAACCACGAAATGCCCAGACTAAAAATCCCGCTGATCCAGGGCATCAGCCATTCGGCAAATGGGAAGAGCGGTTTGCCATCCTGAAGCACATTGACCGCCACGAAGGGCACCACCATAATGGCAAGGAAATATAGGGTCTCCCGCATTTTTGCCGATTTGGCGAATGCCAGAACAGTACCATCTTCTTTGTAAGCATTCCAGAAATCCTGCGACCACAATATGATGAATCCGAATGCAGCACCAAGTCCTAAAATTACCTGTATAATGGTCATTCTATTCGCAGTAATCGGCCAAAGTCTGGGCCGCTGTGGTGCTCAAAAAATCGTCTGATAGCAAGGTTTTCCACAACTCACAGGCTTCTGCTTTTCGGTCGAGTGCGTACAAAACGCTTCCCTTGTTATAGCGTGCCATGCTGTGATTGGGCTCAACGGCCAGACATTGGTTGTAGTAGTACAAGGCATTCGCCAAATCCCCAAGTCCGTCGTAGCAATTGCCCAACTGGAAGGAAACTGCGGCATCATTGGGGAAAGCATCGTGGAGCAAGGCGAAATCTTCGAGTGCCGACTGATAAGATTCGCCCTCCAGATAGGACAATCCGCGCATGAAGAGGTATTCCATATCGCCCGGAACCAATGCAATGAGCTTCTGATAGGTCTGTGCGGCATCAAGGTGTTGTGCGTTAAGTTGGTAAGCCTCAGCCAAGGCCTCGAGAATTGCGGTGTCGCCCGAATTTCCGCCTGCGGCCAATTCCAGATCTTCAACCGCCAAAGCAGCATTTCCCGTTTTCAGGAAAGCTACTCCTCTGCGGTATCGAGCTTCGTTGTAAGTGTCATTGCGCAACAGGGCACCGCTGTACGCTCCAATTGCCGATTCATAATTGGCCAGGTCAAAGTATACATCTCCCTTGGCCAGCCAGAAACGCGGGACTTCCGAATTTACGGTGAGTGCGCTGTCCAGGTAAATCAGCGCGGTGTCATTTTTTCCGCGGTATTGTGCATTCCGTCCCAAGTAAAAATAGGTGTATGCGTGGGGACCTTCCCAGGCAAGCTGATGCGCAAGATATTCCACTGCTCGTTCGCGCTTTCCTTGCTCCATAAGGCATGCGCCGATGTAGTAATTCACTTCGGTGTACAAGCTATCCAGAGAATAGGTACGCTCAAACATAGGCTGGGCAGCTTTGAAATTGCGGTGATCAATATGCACCAGGCCCATATAATAAAACGGACGCGGATCATCGCCGTTGAGGTTGCGGGCTTCGTTCATGGCGTCGAGCGAACTGTTGGGTTTGCGCATTTCATAGTAAACGATTCCTGCCCCGATGAGCGCCTCCGGATCCGATGGATCGTCTTCAATCAGACGAAGGAACGTGTCGAGTGCGTTATCCTTCTGGCCATTTGCCAGGTCCTGATACGCCTTGGCCAGTTCTTCTGCCCTGGTTTGAGACAGTATTGCCAAAGGGGTGATTATCAGCAGGATAAGGAATTTCAATTTCATCATGAGGTTGCCCCAATTTTTGGTTAGTTTGTGGCCAGTAGAAATGACGTTGTGAAGGTATCCTTTATTATCAATTCTTCAAAGCGCCGCGCAGGTGAGATTGTTCAGGAAATCCAACGGGTTTTCAAGGACGAAGATTATGAAATCGTGCCTACAAATCACAGCGGTCATGCCATTGAGTTGGCAAGGCAGGCATCCGCCAAATGCAGAACGGTAGTAGCTGTGGGGGGAGATGGTACCGCCAATGAATGTGTCAACGGATTGATGCACAGTGAATTTCGACAGATGGCTATTCTGCCACTCGGCACCGGCAACGACTTCGTACGCACCTTTCCGCAGGCGGAGAGTGTACAGCATTTGTTGTCGGCATTGCAACAAAACAGTTATCAGGCCATTGATGTGCTGAGGCTGAGCAGCGGCGAAGGGCAGGAGTATGCGCTCAACATTGCTGATGCCGGAATTGGAGCGGTTGCCGTAGGACATTTGGCGCATGCCCCCAGCTGGCTAGGACCCCGATTGAAATACACCTGGGCCATTGTCAAGACCTTGATCACTGCCAGAAACGAACATCTCATTTGCCGAATGGCACATGAAACGTGGGAAGGAAAGGCAAAACTCATCGCCGCTGCCAACGGAAAATGTTTTGGCACCGGTCTGTTTATAGCCCCCGGTGCTCTTGTTCATGATGGGTTGTTGGATATAACAGTAATCGGAGACATTAGTTTGTTTACCTACCTGCGAAAGTCATCATCTCTGCGCCGTGGCGATCGCATTGACCACCCGGAAGTGTGTTATTTTCGAACTCCGCGTGTTGAACTGGAAGGTCCGGTACGGATGGAGAAAGATGGTGAGCTGAGTTTTGCATTGCCTGTGTGCATTGAAGTGGATCCGGGTGCGATTATGATGTTGGAGGTGTGAGGGGTATTCCGTAAGGGCATTTCCATTATCGCTATATTTGAACTATAATGTTGCAACTTTTAGAAGATCGTTTGGATGAAATAATAGCTCTATGTGTAGCGCGTAGGGTGACTTCAATTTCCGTGTTTGGATCGGCCGCACGTGATGAAATGACGCCCGAGAGTGATGTCGATTTTCTGGTGCGGTTTTCTGAAGATATCCAAGTACTGGAATATGCGGATAATTACTTCGCGTTGAAAGAAGAACTAGAGCAAATTGTGGGTCGAAAAATTGACATTGTTTCGTCGAAGTCCCTCCGTAATCCGGTGCTTAAGGAAGAGATCAATAGAACCAAGATCGACTTATATGCAGCTTAGGATTTTGAAGTATTTGCTGGATATTGAAAGTGTTATCACTGAATTAGAAGCGATCAAGATTCATGCTGGAAATGACTTCCATGTCTTTTCAAGTCAAATTGTACTCCAACGGGCTGCAGAAAGAGGGTTAGAAATTATTGGTGAAGCGGTTAGAAAACTACTAGAAATTAGCCCGGATATTGGGCTGTCGTCAGCAAAGAAAATTATAGGCTTACGGAATATTATTGCGCATGCCTATGATTCTGTTGAACCTGAGCTAATTTGGGCGATTATACAACGAGATATACCGAGACTGCAAGAGGAAATCGTCACACTTAAGAACACATTGCCGTAGCCCTCAGTACTGATCCACTTTTGAACGATAATTTCTCAGTTGCATACTACTTTTGATTTCCCCATGATCTACCCTAAAACCTTCCCCACACTCACCACTTCCCGAATGGAAATGCGGTCGATGGAGCAGGTCGATGTACAAGATTTTTTGCCCATAGCCATGCGGAGAGGCAGACAAATAACCGATACCATTGAGGCTTCCAATGTGCTTCGCGACGTGGTAGGGGGCTTTGAAACCCAACAAACACTGTGCTGGGGCATGTTCTTCAATGGGAAACTCATAGGCATGTGTGGATTCTTTCGTGGATTTGCCGAAAATCGTGGGGAGATCGGATATATCTTGCATCCCGAATATCGCAGAGAGGGGTTTATGCTTGAGGCCATTGAAGCGGCCGTAAAGTATGGATTCCAAACCATGGAATTGGATGAAATCCACGCCTTTACCGCGTCCGGAAATCATGCTAGTCGGGGCTTGCTTCAAAAGGTGGGCTTTACCTGGATTTCCACCCAAGACCTCCTCGCTCAGTATGTTCGAAACAATATCAGGTGAAACCTAAAAAGTGAGTATGTCGGGTTCTATCATTATCGCGGCCATTGTGCTGTACTTTCTTACGCTGATCGTCATTGCCCGACTCACCTCCAAGGGTGCCAACAATGATTCTTTTTTCCTCGGAAACCGAAAGAGCCCCTGGTACATTGTGGCCTTTGGCATGATCGGCGCGTCCCTGAGTGGGGTAACGTTTGTGTCGGTTCCGGGATGGGTGGATGGCAGTCAGTTTAGCTATATGCAAATGGTTTTGGGCTACCTCGCGGGCTACCTCGTCATCGGAACGGTGCTCCTTCCGCTGTATTACCGATTGCAACTCACATCGATTTACACCTACCTGAAAGATCGGCTAGGGATAGGGTCATACAAAACCGGGGCTGCATTTTTCCTGCTTTCCAGAATTATCGGAGCTTCGTTCCGATTGTATCTCGTGGCGCTCGTGCTCAATGATTTCGTGTTCCCATCCGTGGGTTTGCAGGTGCCTTTTGTAGTGACAGTTGCCCTTACTATCGGACTCATTTGGCTGTATACCAATAAGGGCGGAATCAAGACCATCATTTGGACCGATACGCTCCAAACGGCCTTCATGCTCGTTGCGGCAATTATCGCTTTTGTGGGAGTAATGAACGCGCTGGACCTGGAGTGGGGCCAGGTGTGGGAGGCTATTGCTGCTGACGATCGATCAAGGGTGTTCTTTTTCGATGACGCCTCTTCGGGAAAGTACTTCTTCAAGCGGTTCATTGCCGGTGCCTTCATTGCTATTGCCATGACCGGACTCGATCAGGACATGATGCAAAAAAACCTCAGCTGCCGCAACCTGCGTGATGCCCAAAAGAATATGTTCTGGTTCAGCATCATACTGGTATTTGTGAACCTGCTGTTCCTCGGCTTGGGCGTGCTTTTGTATCAGTATGCGCAAGCAGCAGGTATTGAAGCGTTGGGTGACAATCTTTTTCCGGCAATCGCTTTGGGATCGGCGTTGGGGCCGGCTGTAGGGGTCTTTTTTATTCTCGGATTGGTAGCCGCCGCATATTCCAGTGCCGATTCGGCGCTCACTGCCCTTACGACTTCCTTTTGCGTGGATATTCTGGGCATGAGCGAAGACAATGAACGTGCATCGGCGTTGCGAAAACGTGTGCATTTGGGCATGTCTCTGGCCCTCTTGCTCGTCATTATGATCTTCCGTTTTATCGATAATCCGTCGGTCATTTCGCAGGTATTCAGTGTGGCGGGTTATACCTACGGTCCGCTTTTGGGATTGTACGCTTTTAGTCTGTTCACCCGTCGTGGCGTGCGCGATCAACTGGTGCCCATAGTGGCTGTTTTGAGTCCGTTCATAGGTTATGGAATTAAGGAAATGGCGCTGAAATACTGGCAGTTTGAAATCAGTTTTGAGTTGCTTCTCATCAATGGATTGATCACGTTTTTGGGGCTATTGTTGATCAGCCATTCGGCAAATGCCAAATCTGCGCCCGTGCAATAGCCTGAATCCACTAATTTCGCGACATGTCGTTGTTTACCGTTCGTCAACTGTCCATTGGCTATGACACTACCTTGGTAGCGGACATCGATCTCGATTTACACGCGGGGGAGGTGATGGCGATGGTGGGGCGCAACGGACAAGGAAAAACCACGTTGTTCAAGACTCTGGCAGGGATACACCCTGCACTTTCGGGAGAAATGCTGCTTGAGGGTAAGTCTGTCCACGACTGGTCGGTCAACGAGCGTGCCCGTAAGTTGGCACTTGTGTTCACGGAGCGGCATGTTTTGGGTGGATTTGATGTGCGTGCCTACGTGGCGTTGGGTCGGCATCCCTACCGCAGGAACTGGCACGCATTATCCGAAGAGGATCAGCAGGCCATTGACCGGGCAATTGAATTAACCGGACTCCGGCACCTGACCACACGCACCATGGATCGCTTGTCGGATGGGGAGCGTCAGCGCGCCTCCCTGGCCCGTGCACTGGCGCAGGAGACATCCACCATTTTCCTTGATGAGCCCACAGCATTCCTCGACTATCCCGGTAAATTGGAGGTAATGCAGATATTGAGATCACTTGCAACAGACTTGAACAAGCTTGTGGTGTTTTCCACCCACGAAATCAACTTAATACCCGAGGTTGTAGATGGTGTTATATACGTCAACGAGGGAAAGTGCATTACGGACCGATCAACAGGTGATGCGCTGAGCGATAGCCTTACCACGTGGTTTGGGAAGGTGAAAGAGATTTCTTAACGCGGTGTTAAACCCGCGCTCTCCGCTTATCATTTTGCGAACTTCGTACTGACGATTGGATACCGGTTCCGGTTCAGAATCCCATCACGATGCCTTCTGCATACTCCAATCGCCCGTAATCACGGTTTATTAACGAGCTAAAACAAAGAGTTATGAGCTTACTTTCTGAAAAAGTCATTCCCGGAAACCATGGGAAAGTATTTGAAACCAACGCTAAAGAAGACCACGAATTGGCCAAAATCCAAAAGGCAATTCTGCAGGTTCGTGGAGTTAAAGACTTTGTAATCAACGAACAAAAATTCCCCCGTTCGTTTACCATTCATACCCATGCATTGGTGGAGATCAAGGATATTGAAGATGCCGTTCAAAGCACCGGATTCCACGCCATTCCTAGACATTTGTTCACGCTGTAGGTTGTCGAAATTAAGGTAAAAGGCCAGGCTAAAGTCGGTTGATGGGAAAGGGAATTGATTACCTTTCGAATTGTTATGGCGCACGATCACCATCAGCATTCCGAAAACAACATCAAGATTGCCTTTTTCATCAATCTGGCCTTTACTATTATTGAGTTTGTCGGTGGTATTTGGGTCAACAGTGTTGCCATCATGTCGGATGCCGTTCACGACCTCGGAGATTCGCTTTCATTGGGTACCTCGTGGTACCTTCAGCGAAAATCCAAACAGGAGTCTGATCGCAATTTCACCTTCGGATACGCCCGATTTTCATTACTTGGAGCACTCATCAATAGCATTGTATTGATCGCCGGATCGGTGATCGTAGTGTACAATGCCGTATCCCGTCTAATTCATCCGGAGGCTACGGATGCCCGGGGAATGATGTGGTTTGCCATCTTGGGAATAGCTGTAAACGGATTTGCCGCATGGCGTCTCACGCATGGAAAATCCCTCAACGAACGTGTTTTGTCATGGCACCTTATTGAAGATGTATTGGGCTGGGTTGCCGTGCTCGTAGTTTCGATTATTCTTCAGTTTCGCGATATTTCTTACCTCGATCCTGTGCTGTCTTTGCTCATTACATTGTACATACTCTGGGGAATTTCCAGAAGGTTGAAGCAAACGTTGATCATCTTCCTCCAAGGAGCTCCCGAAGGGATCGATCTTGTAGCATTGGAAGAGCAGATCCGTGCTGTTCCCCACGTGCAATCTCTTCACCACACGCATATCTGGAGTTTGGAAGGCGAGCAGCATGTTTTTTCCACTCATCTGAAACTGGAAGGCATTTCAAGCTTCTCCGAGATCATTGAAGTTAAGCGAAACGTGAAATCCATCCTTGGTCGCTATAACCTTCAACAGTATACCATCGAGACAGAACTCGACAACGAGGAGTGCCGGATGGATTGAAACGGAATGGATTGGATTATTCTATGGTTGCATCTGAAATAATCAAAGAACACCGGCACGCACCACCCTGGAATCGGGTGACTTCGAGGATGCAATAGTTCCAGTCGTCGTTGATGGTGGGGTCTTTGGTCACTTCCAAACTGTCGAAGCCCGGAACAAGGAATCGGATTTCTCCTTCTCCAACTCCGCAATAGCTGAACTTGCTGACGGTTCCAATACCTGTGAATTGCTGAATAACCCGCGTTGCCCCGGCGTGTACCATCCCGGAATCGGCATTGTAGGCAGGGTACAGGCTATCCTGGGAAAGGATGACAATGTCATAAGACGAGCGGTTCTCAATAACCCGTTCGAATTCCACTGCCGGATCACAAGCAGTGAGCAGCAGAGCAGTCATAAAAACCAAGATCAATTGGAGTTTGCGGTAGTTCATGGACTGAGTGTTTTAAGGGTATTCCTCAGAAATACTGACTGAAAATCAAAACAGCAATAATAACCGAGGCCATTGCACTTACCAGTACGGCGCCGGCCATTAAATCCTTGGCGTCACCAATGCTTTGATGCCGCTCCGGGTGGAGTCGGTCGAGGGCGCGCTCCAACGCGGTATTGGCAATTTCGAGGGATATCACCGCGGCCATGCACAAAACCAGAATGGCCCAGTGCGTCCCGGAAACCCCGAGCCATACAGCCGCCGCACACACTACCACCACCGCAAGCATATGAATCTTGATGTGCGTCTCTCCATGAAAAGCCTTCGCAATGCCACTAAAGGCATGTCCGAAACTTTTAATGCGTGCGGTGATGAATTTGATCATGGTCAAAGATAACTACAATCGAGGCGTGTGCAGCTCATGAAGTAAGGAGCAAAGCCTTTAAGGGGTAGAATCCCATTTGGCGCATGCCGTACCTTTTTACAAATGAGAACCCACGTTAAAGCCTTATTTCATAATCAATGAATCGAGCAACGCACGCGTTTCCCGATGGTGTGAAATCATGGCTTTTTGATATTCCACGGCGGGCTTACTCAACAAACGAGCCAGGGGAGGAACCACAATGCCCCATTTGTCATAGTCGTAATCGGGATCATTTTGGAGTGCCTCGATAATTTTGGTGTTGTGCTCACAAATCAAATTCATCAGTATAAACGGATCGTTGGGCGTATTTCCTAAAACGGCGCAGGCACCGTCGTAGGTCATGTAATGCGGCATGGCAATCTCACGAAATGTGTGGTGGCGGTCGAGATAAGCAGCAAAGTAATTCGGAATCTTATCGATGGAGGCCACAGTCTGCAGAATGGCCGCTATTTCGCTGGCATTCGCTTCGTTTTCCCAGCGAATTTTCCAAGCCTCGAGCTGCTGATGGATGTACCAACTTTGCGAATTCGAGATGCTGAGGAATACCGGAATAATGGGCTCATAGGCAAAGCTTGAACCGTCAGTTTTGCTCGTCAAAAGCGTTTTTGCCGCGAGACTATCCAGATTCATGAGGTTTTTGTCTGTGCCCGATTTATTCAAAATGCGGTTGTAGAAAGAATACGCTGCCAGCAATCCGGAATTGTCGTAATAACCGCCGTCCATAAAGTGCCCCAAGCCTTTCAGGCGGGCGGCCGGACTAAAAATCGGGAAGCGGTTGCAGGTGGAAGTGGCACCGTAGTAAGGAAGGGATGAATTGGGACGTTGAGTATCGAAGCTTTCCAAAATATCGATAGAACCGGGGACAATAGTTTCACCGCTCCGTCCCACGGAAGCTGCTATTCCGTGGATTCCATTGGTGGAAACCGTATTGATGAGCAGAGGCGGCAATCCATGATCCCTCATTTCAGTGTACCAAAGATTTCGAAAAGAAACCTCAGACTTGCCCTCCGGTAATCCGCACAATTCGGCATATTTCTGCATGGCCACATAAGAGCGGTCGTAAGGATATGCGGCCCTCCAGGGAATGAGTTCCTGCAAAAGATCCAGTCCGAACGCCATGCTGATGTCGATCGACAGGAAATTGTAGTTGCCTACGGTATCGATGGCTGCTTTCCGTTCCTTTCCGGAGGTGGCCAGAACCTGAAAATTAGCGATCCCCATTCCGCCACCGGAAACTCCACTCATGCAAAGTGCACGGTTGAGAAATGTATCATTGGAGTTCCGCTGCAGGTCATCGAATAGCAGCAAATTCCACAAGTCGGCTTTAAGTCCGCCCCCGTACGAGGCAATCACACAATTGCGTTGTTCTTCGATGGCAATACTTTGGTAATCGGCCAGCGACATGACGTGCTCGGGGTCTTCGGGAGTAGGTTGAATAATGTGTAGGTCATTGCCCACGGAGGTCGCAAAAACCGACCATATGACGAGTATGATTCCCGCCAGTGGAAGCAGCCAATTGTACACCTTGAAGCGTTCATCGTAGCTCAACCCTTCTTGATTGGGCTGTTTGTAGAGGAGGATGTGTTTGATATACAAAGTCACAACACTGTATCCAACTACAATAAATGCCAGCAGCATGGGCAAGGGATTGAGCCATACGGCAAATGGACGGACAAACACAATGAACAGCACCAAGGTCAAGGTGGCCCAACCAACGTTTTGAAGGTAAAAGAGGTAATAGAGGTTATTACTTAATTTAAACAAGCCCTTCCAGGGTCCGGTGTAGTCATTGAAATGATCGGGATCGGCATTGCCCCACATAGCATTGGAGGCTGTACCGTGAACATTGAAATAGACAAATTTCAAGGTAGATCGTGTGATGCGAAACGTCAGAAAGGCAATCATCCCCGAGAAACACGCAAGCACTGCGCTCAGCAGTGTCATCCGGCTCCAACCCAGCCAAAAGGAAAGTACCATGGTGAGGGCCACAATGATGATATGGCCTATCATGATCCATGGGTACGCCTTTGCCAGTTTCACCGGTCGCGGATGATCATATCCTTCATGCGTTTCCAGGTTCTCCGGACGCTGCCAGTAGAGGTAAAATTTAAGTCCCAGGATGGCAGCCAGTGCCGTGACTCCCAATGCCAATCCACGCCATCCAAAGCAGGCTTCGCCCACGAAGAACAGGATGTACATTACGGCCAGGTGGATAAGGATTCCCAGCAGTCTTCTGAGGTGTTCCGAAAGGTCTGTGGTATTGGCGCGATGTTCGGAAAGATGTTGAGGTGCATTTTCGATAAACGAATTGGAGCCGTCAACGGGTTTCGTGTTGTAGTTGAAAAAGATCACGCCAAATCCAAGGAAGCGTCGCTTGCGGGCCATTACCCATTGTACGCTGGGGCCCTTGTTACTAAAGAGATGCGACTCAAAGTACATGGGGTAGTGTGACAGGATAATCCCCAGGAAAGTCATGAGGATGAATACTATAGCGAGATTCAGCGGACGTTCATCGAGCAAGTGAATAACAATGGTGCTCCCCTGATCCATTTGGGTGAGAATCAGCGCAATGAGGGTGACGATAATCAGGCTGATAGCTGCGGAAGCAACAAACCGACCTAATTCCCGCATGCGGTCGTGGATGTGGAAAATATAAGCTGTAATAAAAAGGATCAGCACGCACAGTCCGTACGCTACAAGTTTGGCCTGAAGTAAGTATGACAGGAATACAGGGTTTGAAAGGCGCTGCGCATACGCCACGCAATAGCCAATGTTTTCAGCTGTATCCAGGGCATAAGCCGCTATGAAAAGCAGGGCAAGAGGCATTCGCCAAATGGATAAAGAGCCTCCGGGTAGTAGCCGAACGCCGTTCCATTTGATAATAAGTCGATGTATAAAACGAAGCAGTACAGCCGACCAAATCAGATCGCAGGCAAAGAATGTGTAGAACCATCCACCGCGTGAAGCATTTTCAACCGTCGTGTAAAACTGACTCATGCATTCGAACAGGGTAAACTGAGGATGGTCAACCAAATCATTGACCGCAAAAAATCCTTTAATGACCGACATGGCCACAGTAAGCACAAGAAGCACATTGAAATGCTTTCGCAAAGAGATGTTCATAGCAGAGGTTTCTAGGGTAGGGGAAAGGTATGAAAAATGAACGGGTGAGGAGGGGGAGATGTATTAGGAAATTTTGGAGTTGGTTAAATAGTTATTGATTAAAGTGCTTATTTCCTCGGCACGATCAACGATCATAAAATGAGTACCTCCCTGGACCAGACTCGTAGGCGGTGCTTTCCGATTGGGGATTATTCGATCGTGAGTTCCGTGAATCCGAATAGTGTGTTGAGGTGCCTTATTACGCGACCAGGCGGTCAGGGCACCGATCGCCCATTTGGCGAATGCCGGATTGGTATCATGAAGAATACTCGCGAGTAAGTCCTTGTTCTTAGCGCCAAACAAGAAATTGGCAAAGGGCCGGGGAATAATAAACGCCCGGGCAGGCAACAGGCGCGGAAGACGCAACTTACCGGCCCAACGATAGAGGAGCGGAAGTTCGGAATTGGCGGCTGCTGACGAAATAATAATTGTGAATTGAGGCTTGATCATTTCAGCCATTTCAACGGCTACCATGCCTCCAAAGCTCACTCCCAGCAAACCAAATGCTTGAGATGGATCTACCATTTCCGATAGCCGAGACGCGTATTCACCCAATGATTCATTGCGCAAAGGTTCAATCCAATCCAATGGTCGGAGTTCGGCATTAACCTTCAAGGATTCAAATACCCTCTGATCAGCCCCGAGTCCGGAAATGGTATATATTTTCATGCATCGACGTGTTTTCGTCGTCTGCAATTTATGAGGATTATATGGGATTCTTTGATATTGTATTATTCGAATCGAAGTTGAATTGCGAATGAGAGTTGGTGTATTGCCTTCATTGTTTCGTCCGGTAAAGGATATTTTACTTGGTCAATAAATTCATCTCCATTAATTTCACCTTCCCCCCCCTTCCCAAAATCTTCCTTATATTGTCCTCTCAACTATACGTTATGAAAAAGAGTGCCTTGCTTTTTTGCTCCTCAATGCTGGGTTTTGCGTCCTATGCACAGGTTACCTGGTCGGAAGATATCGCCGATATTGTTTATGAAAACTGCACCATGTGCCACCGATCCGGGGGCATCGGACCGTTTTCGTTGCTCACCTACGAAGACGCTTCATCCAATGGTTGGGGAATTGACGATGCGGTGCTAACCGGCTATATGCCTCCATGGTTTGCCGATGTGGAATATCAGCACTATACCGAAGAACGTATCCTGGAACCCAATGAAATTGCGGCTTTGGTAGAGTGGGTGAACAATGGGTTTCCTCAGGGAGATCCTGAAACAGCACCGCCGCCTCCCGCATATCCCGAAGACGGATTTGTGGGGCTGCCACCCGACCTCGAAGTGCAAATACCTACCTATGCCAGTCAGGCTACTCCCTGGGCTGATGATTATGTGTGCTTCTCGATTCCGCTTGAGCTTACCCAGACTAAAAAACTGCGAGGATTTGAAGTGATTCCGGGGAATGCGCAGATTGTACATCATGCACTGCTCTATATTGATGAGTCGGGCACGTATCCTACCGATACCAACGGATTGTGTGTAGGGCCTACTGACGGACTGATCGGCGGGTACACTCCCGGTGCTTTGCCCACGGTGTTTCCGAGCAACGGACAGGACATTAATATGGGTGTGACCATTCCGGCGGGATCTAATTTGGTTTTGGCCATGCACTACCCGGAAGGTAGTGCCGGTGAAGTGGATGATACGCGTGTTCGTCTGTTCTTCTACGATGATGCCACACCCATAAGAGAAGTGCAAACTGATCCGATCATTCAGAACTGGTCATTTTCATTGCCGGCCAACAACGTTACGGATGTGTCAGCGACGTTCAACCTGATTCCATTGGATTTTTCGCTGCTGAGCGTGTTCCCGCACATGCACTTGTTGGGGAAAAATATTACCAGTTATGCCGTTTCACCACAGCAAGACACCATCCCGCTGGTGCATATACCGCACTGGGATTTTGAATGGCAGCAGTTCTATTTTTTCCAGAACATACAGGTGATCCCCGCATGGTCAACAATTTACGGTGA
Organism: Flavobacteriales bacterium; assembly: GCA_020437755.1. Classification (GTDB taxonomy): domain Bacteria; phylum Bacteroidota; class Bacteroidia; order Flavobacteriales_D; family Sanyastnellaceae; genus JADFAK01. The sequence goes on along the minus strand of JAGQVX010000002.1, from coordinate 48,214 downwards.
GGGGAGCTTTGATAATACCGCGTCCAATCCACACAATCCAAACGACCCGCCGATAATGGTGACGGCCGGATTGAACACAACGGATGAGATGTTTTTAGTGTACTTCCATTACTTGCCCTATGAAGAAGGTGATGAATTGCTCGATCTGAACGAAATGACAACGCTTCCGATGAACGTGGGCGAACACCATGTGCCCGGTACGCTGGTCCAGGTTCTTCCCAATCCATTTGAAGAGGAGGTGCAATTTGAAATTCAGAGACGCACTCCGGGCAACGTGAGTTTGTACATCTATTCCATGAACGGGGCATTGGTGGAGCGCGTAGTGCGCAATCAGCCAATTGGGTCGGGGAGTACCGTTATTTCCTGGAAGCCCGAATCGCATTTGCCGAATGGCAACTACTTGTACTCCATAGCGATAGACGGCGACTTTTCTTCAGGGATTATTGTCAGGAAATAGATCCTGTTAAGAGCACGGATCTACGGATTCATACGTGAAATTCGGCTGTGCCACTCGTTGACGTCCACCAGCGCTGCACTGCCGTACCACTCCATGAGGTCCATGGCCAGACTGCCAGCTTGAATAGCCGGATCAGACTGGGTTAGCGCCTCCGCCTCGGCGATGGTCTCCACGTTGAAAATGTAGATACCGCGCAATTCACCATCTCCGAAAAACGGTCCGGCAAGAACCAGCTTACCTTCTTCAGCCATGCGGCCGATATTGTCCAGGTGCGCTCGCTGGAGTTCGTTGGCCTCCTCAGGAGAGCGATCGCGATTGGGACCTTTTTTCAAAAATGCCATCACATACTTCTTCATGCCGTATTCGTCGGCACCCCACTTGGCTGCCCGAAGCGAATCAAATGCAGTAGCTGGAACAGCAGCGGCTTCCTGCTCTTTAGGACTATCTGTATGAGCATGATCTTGCATGCAACCGGCGAGTGCAAGCATGAGCATCAAAAGGTAAAGGGATAAACGCATAACAAATGAATTTGATGGGAAAGATAGGAAACCGGGGAGAATCCACACCATTATTTACCGGAGCCCAGTCGCACCCCCTTCGACCATCCCTGGGAAGGGCGTTCTATGAGCCACCAGTAAACACGGGCAAATGCAATGGAACCGAAAAGGGCGACAACAAAAACCAGCATTTTTGAGCCAAAGCTTTCAGCATAGCGTCCCAAAAGGTAAATCACATTTCCACCAATCAATCCATGGGTGAGGTAAAGCGAATACGAAATGGTTCCGAGTCGGTTGAAGGGTTTCCAGTCGATATTGGTGAATGCAATAATAGCAATGGTGACCAGTCCGGTTGCCGCAATATCGGCTCCGTTGACGTAGGATGAAATTCCGGCACTCATGAGAATTCCCGCGATACCCCAATGGATCGGCAGTCGTTTTTGCATAATGAGCAGGAGGTAAATCCCTTGTGAAAAAATAGGCGCATAATGGAACACCAGGCGGTGATCGGGGAGAAGCAGTGAGCTGGCAGCGAAAGCCATGGGAATCAATCCGTTGAGCCATTGCTTCGATGTGGTGAACAACGGAAATAAGAAGGCGATAAGCAGGTAGAATTGCATTTCTATGGCAAGGGTCCAGTAAATGGGATTGTACCATTCATGTTCGCACAAGGCCACGGTATACACCAAATGATGAAGCAGTTGGAAAACGTCAAAATCCCAGGTCGTGCCGTTTTTCATGTGGAAGATTCCATCCACTACGAGGAACAAGGCAATGGAGGCGATGTACGGAATTTCAATGCGCAACCACCGCTTGGCCAAAAAACGGGGCAATTGCCGCAACCGGAAATCGTACTTCATCATGGAGAGCGGAATAACGAATCCGGTGATGATAAAGAATACAAATACCCCCATAGTTCCCCATTCCCCCATACGCTGTGTCCATCCGCCCGATGCGAAGAAATCACCGTGATGGTCGGTATGATTGGTGAAGTGATACACACACACCAGCAAGGCCGCAATGCCACGTAGAATATTGATGGATGGGTAGTAGCTTCGGGTCATGAATCAGGTTTCTCGCTGCGCATGAAGATACGATTCAACTTTGACTGGTGGGAACAGGGCCAGACAAGGAATTAACAACAATATTCCGTAGGTAAGGGTCTTGAAATGATCATACAAATCCCGATGAGCTCCCCATAAAAAGTGACTGTTCAATAAAAATAAGAGTACCAAGCCCAGTATTATTGCCGGAACGCGTGGAAAACCTTCGGTTCTTGCGCGAAAGCCCAGTACTACCGCATGGATCAGATAAACAATGCATGGCAAGGCAAAGAAGAAGGCATAGTGTTGCTGGTGCGGAAAAATCAACGGGGTAATCAGTAATACATAGCTCAGTTCATACAGTGTTTGCAGTTTTCCTGCAGACTGGACAAATGGTCGTGAGCGCAGAAAATACACGGCCAGTCCTACCAGTAAAAGTCGCGCTCCGTTGATAATGACGGTCAACGTGCCCATATCTACATTCGCAATATTACGCTTCAAATCAAGCGTATAGTCATTGCCCGCGTGCTCAACAAGTAACGTAGCCAGCAAGGTGGTAATGGAATGAAAGCTGCGTTCGGTCACATCAAGGAGGTGTTCGGCATTCTGTGGATTAATCAGCGCCCAGCGACTTTCAAGAAGGGTCATTTGAAACTCCATGCCAATTACCAATCCGGGCGCAATCAGAAAAACAGCGGTCAAGATTACGGCGAAAGTAGCGGCTCTAAATTCCCCTCGGTACAGCAGGTAGGGGATGAGTACCAAGGGCATAATTTTGATGGAAATTCCCAATCCAATAAAAACCCCGGCCCATAATGGCTTACCTCGGCCAACTTGTCGCAATCCTTCCAGCGATAGCCAAAGGATTAAAATGGTGGCTTGAGTAAGATGGATGTTTTTGTGCCACAGGTGAAAAGAGAATACAAAGCTCAAGAGAAAAACCTGCAGCAGTCGCTTATGATTGGCTGAAGCATGGGGGAGGTAATTGAGCAGCATACGCCAAATGCGATACGTGAACACCATGTTCAAAGCCAGCCACACAAAATTGGCCCAGTACAAGGGTAAATAAGTGAGGGGCGAGATCAGCAGCGCAAATAGAGTGTCATAGTAGTAATGATACCATTCATGGTACTTTATAGTATAGATGTCTTTCCCGGCCAGCAAGTCGTGTGAAGCGCCCAGGAAAATGTCAAAATCCTTGATTCCGGCTGATTCCACAAATAGAAGCACAGCGGCGAGAACTCCGAAAAGAACAAATACCCCATACTTCCTCAGCCATCCGTTCATGTTGTTTGCCGTCAACGTTATGTGCAGGTTGATCTCCTGCGCAATGAAGGTTCAATATTACAGAATCTATTTGAGCTCCCTTCCACTTTACAGCGAAGTCGGGAACTGCAGCAATGCTTCCCTCTCCCATGGCCTATGAGCTTTAACACAATTTAATTTGTCCTATTCTGCAGTCCATCGTATCTTTGCGCCGCAATCCACACGAGCATGTATTTTCGACTCTTCATTATCTTCTTCGTAGCCGCATTCGCGTACAAAGCCATCTACTTTTCCACCCGTGGCCTCACTCCGGCGCTCAAAGTATCCATTGGTGTGGCGTATTGGCTTATAGTAGTGGTGCTGATGTCCCTGCTCACGTATAGCTGGCTCAATTGGTCGGAGATGCACGACAAGCATCCTGAACTGCACAATTTCGTCATTGGCGCGGTGCTTACCATGTTCTTTACCACGTTGATTATCAGTATATTTCACTTGTTTGACGACATTATATGGCTGGTTCGAAAATTGGCGGGTGCTTTTCGCAGTAAGGAGTCATTACCGGGTACCTCAATATCACGAACGGAGTTCCTTACCAAATCCGGACTGGCTCTTGGCGGGGTGATTTTTGGATCCTTTATGTGGGGCATTACCAAAGGGAAGTTCAATTTTCGCGTTATCGAGCAGAAGTTAGCTTTCAACAATCTGCCCAAGGCCTTCAACGGACTCCGAATTGTCCAGATAAGCGATGCGCATCTGGGGTCGTTCAACAATAATTTGGAACCTATCAAGCACTGTGTGGAAATGGTCAATGATCTGAAACCGGATGTGATTGTGTTCACGGGTGATTTGGTCAATACCCACCATGAAGAGGCTTTGCCGTGGATCGATGTGTTCCGCAAACTCGAAGCCCCTATGGGCAAATTTTCCATCCTAGGTAATCATGACTACGGCTATTATGGCGACCTCACGGAGGCCGAGCAGGTAGCAGTGCGCCAGGGTGTGATTGACATCGAAAAGGAAATGGGTTTCCAGCCGCTCATTAATGAGCACGTGCATTTGGAAAAAGACGGCGACAAGCTGGCGGTTATCGGTGTGGAGAACTGGGGAAAAAGCCACTGGTTCCCCAAAGCGGGCGATTATAAACTGGCGTCTCAGGGCGTTTCCGACGAGACATTTCAATTGCTGTTGAGTCATGACCCCACGCATTGGGATGAGCATATCGTGGGTCAAACCGCAGTGGATCTTACCCTCTCGGGCCATACGCATGGCGCTCAAATGGGAATCAGCATACCTGGAGTTCTCGAGATCAGTCCGGCGCAATTGCTCTTCAAGCGGGCCAAAGGCTTATACACCGAGGGCAAGCAGCAGCTTTACGTCAATCGTGGACTCGGATTTCTCATTTTCCCGGGAAGGGTAGGCATGGCTCCCGAAATTACATGCCTCGACTTGTCGGTGGCGTAATCCGGGAGTGAGTATGCTATGGAAGTGATTGGGTAAAACCACGCGCTTCACCATTTGGCGAATGCCTCACGCATGGCTTCTAAATGACCATCTCCAAAATCGAGGTGGGTCACAAAGCGAATTTTATCAGGACCAAACGGTAGGCACAAAACATCCAGTTGTCGGGCGCGCTCCTGAAATTCCGCAGCTGTAGTGTTTTGCAGCTCAACAATGACAATGTTCGTTTCCACCGGCACAACGGCCTTTACCTGAGGATGATCGTGCATCAGGTCACCAATAGCGCGGGCCCGGCGGTGGTCGTCTTTCAGTAATGTGGTGTGGTTCTTTAAGGCATACCGGCAGGCATTCGCCAAATAGCCCGCCTGCCGCATTCCACCTCCAAGCGACTTGCGCACGCGGCGGGCCTCATGCATAAACGCTGCCGAACCAATCAACACACTGCCTACTGGGGCACCCATGCCTTTGGAAAAACATATGCTGATCGAATCAAAGTGAGAAGCGTACTCCACCGGATCATAACCGGTCTCCACCAAAGCATTGAACAAACGGGCTCCATCGAGGTGCAGCGACAAGCCATGCTCATGGCATACCTGCGCTATAGCTGCAATTTGGGATAGTTCATAGTAGCACCCGCCGCCTTTGTTCACCGTGTCTTCCAGACATACCAATCGCGTACGCGGCAGGTGATCATCGTCGGGAAGAATAGCGCCCCGAACTTCTCCCGCCGTCAGTCGTCCACGATCTCCCTTCAGCAGTCGGACCGAAGAACCGGAATTGCTCGCAATTCCTCCTCCTTCATATAAATATACGTGGGCCACATCGGCACAAATGACCTCGTCGCCCGGACGCGTGTGGCACCTGATGGCGATTTGATTGGACATGGTGCCCGACGGACAAAAGAGTCCGGCTTCTTTTCCGAAGTAGGCCGCCACTTCACGCTGGAGTTCGTTGATTTCCGGGTCTTCCTTAAACACATCATCTCCCACGCGAGCGTTCATCATGGCCTCCAACATCCCCGGCGTGGGGCGTGTTACCGTGTCGCTTCTTAAATCCACTATCATATATCGCCAGTTGTTTCGTTATCCATTTGCCGAATGGCTCCACCTTGCCCATTTTACGGAGTGCACCCAGGGAAGGACAGGCGGAGACCAGGCTCAAAAATACATCTTGCCCTGACATATTTTCAGAATTCCTGTGTTTTGAAACATTTAAAGGGAGCACCTACCGGAAATCGCAGTGGAGCATGGTCGTGGCACCCCCATCGGGGAGATGGGCTTGAGATATGGCGGATAATCACTTCCTTTACAATCTGGTAATGCTCAAATACGAAACCTGCACAACCGTTGATCAATTACTATTCGATACTCGAACTGGGTGACGATGCCAATGGAGATGATATCAAGCGCGCCTATCGCAGGCTTGCCAAGAAATATCATCCCGACGTATCGGACGATCCGAATGCGGAGCTGCGCTTTATTGCGGTGAATGAGGCGTATGAATTCCTGCGCGATGACGAACGCAGGAGAGCCTATTCTGCCCGTCGGCTGAGTGAAGCTGAATTGTTGCGACGGGCAATGATTTACGAGCAGTGGGTAAGGGCGCAACAAGAGTTAGCTCAACGCAGAGCGAGGGGTCATGCGCGCACTACGTTTGACGAGTTCAGTGAATCGGCTATCTACAAAACCGCGAAAGTGGTAACTCACGGATTTGGATACCTGATGCTGGTGATTGGATTGGTAATGGTAACGGTACCGGTATTTGAAGTACTGACCCGCGAAGTTGTTGAAGGGGAGCCGGTAGCGCCGGCTTGGCATGCGATTATGCCGGTTATTCTCGGTTTGGGCTTTATATTTGGCATCTATTTTTTTGTAATCAAAGCGAAATCTGATGATTAAACGATTTCTACTGGTAGCATGGGCTACCTGTTTAGTGGCCGGCACCTGGGCCAAAGAAGGTATGTGGATTCCCACCCTTCTCAAAGTGGTTGAAGGCGATATGCAGTCGATGGGACTGGAACTCTCAGCCGAAGATATTTACAGCATTAACCATTCAAGTCTGAAAGATGCCATCGTGCATTTTGGTGGAGGATGTACTGCGGAAATCATCTCGAGTCAGGGATTGCTGCTTACCAACCACCATTGCGGATTCAGTCAAATTCAGTCACACTCATCGCTTGAGCATGATTACCTCAAAAACGGCTTCTGGGCGATGAAAAGAAGCGAAGAACTCCCCAATCCTGGACTTACAGCTACCTTGATTGTGCGCATTGAGGATGTAACCTCGCTGATGATGAAAGGTGTCAAAGCAGAGATGGACCTGGCCGAGCAACAGAAGCTCATGGCCGAAAACGAAAAGCTTATCGTGTCTAAGGCCACTGAGAATACCAATTACGGAGCAACCGTGCGGGCATTCAACTACGGCAATGCCTACTACATGATTGTGACCAAAACATTCAATGATGTGCGACTCGTAGGCGCACCTCCTTCGTCTATCGGAAAGTTTGGCGGAGACACCGATAACTGGGTTTGGCCGCGCCATACAGGCGATTTCAGCATGTTTCGCATCTATGCCGGAGCGGATAATGAGCCCGCAGATTACAATGAAGAAAACAAGCCCTACCAACCCGAGCGTCACCTTGAGGTTTCACTTGATGGGGTAGAGGAAGGGGATTTTACTATGGTATTTGGTTTTCCGGGCGTTACGGAAGTGTACCTCACCAGTCACGCAGTTGACTACGTCATGAACAAGTCCAACCCCATGCGTATCCATATGCGTGAGACCAGTCTGTCTATCATCGACGCAGCCATGAAAAGCAGTGATCAAATTCGCATTCAATACGCTGCTAAGCAGTCGCGAATCTCCAATGCCTACAAAAAATGGATTGGTCAGAACGACGGATTGATCGAGTTGAAAGCATTGGAAAAGAAGCGGGAGGATGAGGTCGTTTTTGCACAACATTCGGCTGAAAATAAGGCCTTGCTGCAGCAGTTTGAGGGCTGGTACCGGGACATTGAAAAATTCAGCTTCGGTCGGGACCTGCTCATCGAGTACTTCTACTACGGACCGGAGATTTTGGATTTGGCGAATGCCTATCAATCCTTCCTGGGGCAGTATGAAACCTACCAAAAGGATGGCAAACTGGAGGAAAAGCGTGAAGCCCTGATCGCCAATGTAGAAGCCCATTTTAAGGACTATCACTTACCCACCGATAAGCGTTTGTTTGAGTCGCTCACGGAATTGTATGTGCAATATATCGATCCGTCCTTTAAGCCGGCCTCATTGAACGCCATCGACAGCAAGTTTAAAGGAGATATGAAGGCGTTTACGGAGTATTTCTACGGAAAGAGTGTATTCAGTGATAAGGAAAAGGCGGTGGCATTCGCCAAAAGTTTAAGTCCCAAATCATTAAAGAAACTCCAAAAGGATCCGGCATACGTGCTCATGGACGAAGTATATGGTGGATACTTTGCGCTGATTCGTCCGGAATACGGTCGCATCAAATCGCAAATCGATGCAGGAATGAAGGACTATGTGGTTCGGTTAGAAGAAGTGTTCACCGACCGCACATTTTGGAGCGATGCCAATAGCACCTTGCGCCTCACGTATGGAAAAGCCGAAGGCAGCGCCCCGCGTGATGGTATGGTGTACAAGTTTTACACTACTACCGACGGTATTTTGCAGAAGTACAAGCCCGGCCATGCCGATTTTGACCTTCCTCCACGATTGATTGAACTGATTGAAAAGGAGGACTTTGGTCCGTACGCCCACAATGGGGAAATGCGCGTATGTTTTACCGGTTCGAATCACACTACCGGTGGCAACAGCGGGAGTCCGGCACTCAACGGAAAAGGGCAACTCGTAGGACTGAACTTTGACCGCAGTTGGGAAAGCACCATGAGCGACATCATGTTTGCTCCGGAGCGCTGTCGCAACATTATGGTAGATATCCGATACGTGTTATTTATCATCGACAAATACGCCGGAGCCGGTCACCTGGTTCAGGAGATGACCTTGGTCAAAGGAGAAAAGGAAAAAGCCGAAACCGAGCCGGTTCCCGTGCCCGCCGAGGCCGAATAGGATAAAGTCGATTTTTTTGAGGAACGATGAAGGCCTTCAAAAAAGGGGGGGGACGCGATACTCGCGTCCTCAAGGGTGAATCAACGTCTATCCATTCTTGAGTCATCAGGTCATTTTTTGGAAAATCGGTCATTCCTTCTGAGAGGGGACGCGATACTCGCGTCCTCAAGGGTGATTCAACGTCTATCCATTCTTGAATCATCAGGTCTCTTTTTGGAGAATCGGTCAAGGCTTCAGATGGGAGACGCGATGAATCGCGTCTGTACGGGGGGGGCGGCCTATTGGTAGGGATTCTGCTGTATTTCCCACAAGGGTATCGGTGTGCGGCCTACATGGGTACATGTATGTGTCGGGTACATTCGTGATGTAAATGAAACATCATGAGAACAGAGACTATTCCCACTGAGTTGATTTTTGGCATTCCCGTAGCACGTCTTACTATGCTTGAGACGTTATTGGCCGTAGAAGAGGCCATCGAGGACAAGCGACAAATTCACCACATTGTTGTCAATGCCGGCAAGATTGTGTCGATGCAGAAAGATCCAGAACTGCGCGACAGTGTGCTGGAGGCAGATTTGATCAATGCCGACGGGATGGCTGTGGTTTGGGCTTCGAAGCTGCTGGGAAAGAGCTTGCCCGAACGTGTGGCAGGTATTGATCTGATGGAGAATTTGGTGAAGATGGCACATGAAAACCGTTACAAGGTTTTCTTTTTAGGTGCCAGGGAAGAGGTGGTTAAGCAGTGTGTTGATCATTATTCGGAACTGTATTCTCCTGCGCTCGTTGCCGGCTATCAAAACGGATATTTCACCAAAGAGGAAGAGGCTGATGTAGCCGCTCAAATTGCAGATTCGGGCGCTAATATCCTGTTTGTTGCCATGACCTCGCCCATGAAAGAGATCTTTTTGGAGAAATACAAGCAAGTCCTTTCTCGTGTCAATATGATTATGGGAGTAGGAGGGAGTTTTGATGTGGTCGCCGGGAAAGTGAAGCGCGCACCGGTATGGATGCAAAAAGCCGGTCTGGAGTGGTTTTACCGCTTCATCCAGGAGCCTAAAAGAATGTGGAAGCGCTATTTGGTAGGAAATAGCAAGTTTATGATGCTCACCCTGAAAGAAGTGTTCTCTCCGGTGAGATATCCGAAGGCAAAGCCTGTGACTACGTAAGGGGAATTATCCCAAAAGCCAGATAATGGTGACCGCGATGGCGATGATACCTACTGCAACAACTACCGGTCCTCCGATTTCGTTTTGCTCTGCTTCTTTGTGTTCGTGACCCATGTCTTGAATTTTTCACAAAGGTATTAGGAGCAATTCGGATGAGCAACATCGCTATGGAGTTTTTTCAACAAAAGCGAATCAGCAGTCCTGTTTGCATGATTTAGCATGGAAGTCAGGTTCCTCCCCATTGGGACTACAATACCGTAATCTTCAATTTAAATTGTCATACCCCTTATCTTTCTGTTCATACCACAATAAGGAACGCTCATTCCATTTCACTCCTTTGGGTGAATAGGCTGTGATTACATTTGTGTGGATCGTCGGTTCATCAACCGAAGAATCGACGGTTTCACTCGTTAGATAAATTAGTTTTAGTTTTAAGTGTTAGAACCCTTTGTAGGCGTACAAAGGGTTTCTTTTTTCTCCGTTTTTTTCAGCTTGCTGTGCGTGTGGGAGTCAGTTGTGTACCTAGTTGGATTCCATGAATTACCATAAGCTGACGTAACCGGATTATGTGAAATGAGTATCTTTCAGCGAATTTTGAAACCAGAACCTGAGTCGTGCGATCCTGAGTCTCACGGCGTTAAAACCTTATTTATGAGAAGATTTTCGCTCACCCTCGCAGCGCTCCTTGTGCTGGTAGGGTCTGTTTTTTCGCAGTGTCCTGCGGGAGAATACTTTATTCAAATTGAAATAAACCCGGATAGTTATCCCAATGAAACGAGTTGGCAAATGGTTGATGGCAGTGGCAATGTGCTGGGTCAGGGAACAACCAATGGGGCCGAAATATGTGTGCCTGAGGATGAATGTATAGTGTTCAACATCTTCGATTCGTACGGTGATGGAATCTGCTGTGGATTCGGCGAAGGGTCCTACGCTGTTTATCAGGATGGAGTACTCATCGCTACAGGTGGTGATTTCCAGTATTCAGAAACCGTTATCGTCTCTTGTCCCGACGGAGGTGCATGTGATGTTGCCATTGACATTACAGAAGGCAGCTATACAACGCTATTTGACGATACCTGGTACACCTTCACACCTGCTGAAACGGGTATGTACGGCGTATCAACCTGTACCGACGCCAATGCGTGTGATACACGTGTATGGATCTACGACTACTGCAACATGTCAAACTTTGACGAATCCAATGAAGCGGCTATCTATTTTGACGATAATGAAGGAGGATGCGGTGAATTGGCTCAGGTAAATGCCTTGCTGGAAGGAGGCGTTACCTATTGGATCCGTATTGGAGATACGAATGACGATTGCGATGCCGAGTTCAATTGGGCCTTGGAGTACAACGGACCACCTGCCGGATGCACCGACCCTGAAATGTGTAATTATTCGCCACTTGCCGTTCTGGACGACGGATCTTGTGTGCCATACGGTGATCCGAATTGCACCGGTCCCGACTTGGTTGTGGTACACGATGCCATCGTGAACTCGATGTATGTGGACTATATGGAGGTAGCTGAGACCGACTGCTACATCGGAGAGGGTTGTTTGAATGGATTCGGAACACGCGAGTTGATTCGTTTTACCACTCACATTAAGAATATTGGAGATGTGGATTACTACATCGGACCGGCAGGCGATGGTACGCCGGGTCAATTTGAGTGGGCCGATTGTCACCAACACTGGCACTACGCCGGATACGCGGAGTATGCACTTCTGGATTCCGACAATAACTGGTTACCCATTGGATTCAAAAATGGTTTCTGTGTGATCGACCTGGAATGCAGCGACGGTGGAACAGCTCAATATGGTTGCTCCAATATGGGAATCTCGGCGCATTGCGGTGATATTTATGGAGCCGGACTTAGTTGTCAGTGGATTGACGTAACGGATGTTCCTGATGGTGACTACACCTTGATCGTGCGTGTCAACTGGGATGAATCACCCGACGCTCTTGGTCACTACGAGCAATCATACACCAACAACTGGGCGCAGGTTTGTCTGAATATCGATCGAAGCGGCGGAGAGCTCGAGTACACGATTCTCGATGACTGTGAGGTATATGTAGATTGTGAAGGTGTAGAATTTGGAACTGCAGTTCAGGATTGTAATGGCGAATGTGGTGGTACAGCTCTCGCCGGTGACCTTGACAACAACGGGGCGCAGGAATTTGCCGATGCCACCAGCTATGTAGATCACATTCTGGCCAACGACATTGACGCTACCATGTGCAACGATCTCAATCAAGACGATGATATCAATGTGACGGATGCTGCGCTTTTGGCCTTGTGCCAATACTACAACGTGGCTCACCAACACCCCGACAGTTCAGGTGTGCATAATAAATGCAATTTACCTGTTGCTGAATTGATCAATCCTTTCGATTCGGTTTGGTTCCGCATTGCTGATATTAATCTCGACCAGAATTACCTGGATATTGAGGTGCGCAATCCGTACAACCGTATTGTGGGGTATCAATTTGAAATGAGCGGACTGGAAATCACGTCGATCGCTTCGATTGCCGATCCGATTTCGTACCCGATTACTCCCGACTTTTCTTTGGGTGGGTCAACGGTAATTGGCTTGTCGTATGAGGATTCTTCGCTTGTGAAGTCACTTGAATTCCAGCCACTTGTACGCTTGTACTATATGAACCCTGCAAATGAAATCTGCATCAGCTCAATAGTTGATGTGGTGAACGATTACTACCAAAATACGATGAACTACATCATTGATGGCTGTGTTTCTACGGTAGGAGTGACAGAGTTGACCAACGAAGGAAATGTTTCGGTATATCCGAACCCATTTTCGGAACAAACAGAAATCCAATTTTCGAATCCAACGCGTTCCGTTTATCAGCTGGTCATCAGCGACTTGTCGGGACGAGTTGTGCGTCAGGAAGGTGGTATTACCGGAGGACGTGTCACCGTCGAAAGAGGTGAATTGGCGCAGGGTACGTATCAATTTGTGCTTACTGGAGACCTCACTTATAAAGGAAGGTTAATTGTGAAATAAGACCACAAAGAATTTTAGAAAGAGCTCCTTCGGGAGCTTTTTTTACGATTTGAAAAGGCAACGGTGTAAAACGATTGTTAACCAGATGCAAAAAAAATCAATGCGTCGTGCTATCTTTGATGCAACCTATTTAATAAGAAGAGCGTCTTGCTACTGAATAGGTCTAATCCTGGAAAGATTATGAGAAATTTTGAAACCAAATTCTTTTTCACCCTCTTCATCCTGCTATCATTTCATGTTGCACAGTCGCAAGTTGTGCTGAATGAGCTTTGTGCTGCCAACTACACCGACTGGGATGTCGGCGGAGGCTGGGGCGGCGAGTATGAAGACTGGGCGGAGTTTTACAACCCCACCGGAGCTGCTTTTGATATTAGCGGTTACTGGTTGAGTGACGATGCTGCGGATCCTATGAAATGGGAGTTCCCTGCGGGAACCATGGTACCCGCCAATGGATACCTCGTGGTATTGCTCACCGGAACCTGGGACTGGGACCCCAATCAGTTTGGCTACCTGAATACCAATTTCAAGGTTACCCAAACTGCTGGAGAAACTTTCGTGTTTTCCAACCCGGGTGGGGCGGAAATCACGTCGCATGACTTCAGTGCTACCGGCGCCAATCTTGCCAATCACAGCTATGGACGTTCATCTGATGGCGCAATCGATTGGGTAATTCTTACCAACCCTTCACCTGAAGCGGCCAATGGCGGAACGACAGGAACGTCGTATGCTACTCGTCCGGTTTTGGACACCCAGGCAGGTTACTACGCCGGTGGTGTAACCGTTTCCATTTCAAGCCCACAGGCTGATGCAGTAATCTACTACACACTGGATGGTTCGGAGCCTAATAATGGTTCTACGCTGTACAGCGCACCTATTGACATCAATCAAACTACAGTAGTTCGCGCAATTGCCTACCATCCGGACAACGACATTCTTGAAAGTCGCATTGAGACCAATACCTACTTTGTAGGTGACGACAACCATACTATAGAGATTTTCTCGGTTGCCGGGGGTACGCTCAGCGATGGTTCGTGGAACGGTGATGAGTTGATGTCTATTGAGATGTTTGACCAAAACGGAAACTTCGTGGTTGAAGCTCAAGGTGACAGTAACGAACACGGTAACGATTCAAATGCATACGGACAACGAGGGTTTGACTACGTTACTCGCGATGCTATGGGATACGATAACGGGGTGGAAACTCAGATTTTCCCTCACACTCCCCGGGAGCATTTTGAGCGTTTGATCTTCAAAGCTGCTGCCAACGACAACTACCCATTCTCCAATGGGGGTGCACATATCCGCGACTTCTATTGCCATGAGATTTCGATTCTGGCCGACTTGAAGTTGGATGAGCGTGCCGGGTTGTTTTGTATCGTCTACATCAACGGTGAATACTGGGGTGTATATGATGTGCGTGAGAAGGCCGATGATATTGATTACACAGACTACTACTACGATCAGCCTGCGGGTTTTGTGGACTACATCAAGACCTGGGGTGGAACCTGGGAGGAGTATGGAAGCCAGGCTGATTTTGTGGATCTGAGGAACTTCATTTTGTCTAACGACATGTCTGATCCAGCGAATTATGAATACGTAACAAGTCTCTACAACCATAAGAGTCTGATTGACTACTTCATATTAAATGGTTATGTAGTTTGCACTGACTGGTTGAATTGGAATACAGCATGGTGGCGTGGTCGTCACCCGGATGGTTCAGCTAAGAAATGGCGCTATGTATTGTGGGACCTGGATGCGACTTTTGGTCACTACATCAACTACACCGGTGTTCCGGATACCAGTCCGGGAGCCGATCCCTGTAATCCTGAAGGATTGGGTGACCCGGGCGGTCAGGGACACGTCCCTATCCTCAACGCTCTTTTTGAGAACGAGGATTTCAATGCCTACTACATCAACCGCTACGCGGATTTGTCGAACACCTATTTCTCGTGTGACTACATGATTTGGTTGGTGGATTCGATGACTGGCGTGATCGGACCGGAAATGCAACGTCAAATTGACCGTTGGGGTGGTACCTACGGCGGTTGGGAAAACAACGTAATCGACCTGAAAGACTTTATCGAAGCACGTTGCGCCGATGAAATTATCGGAGGTATTGAAGACTGTTACGATGTTGAAGCAGTGACTATCACCGTCATCGTTGACGGACTTGGTGAAGTGCAGATCTCTACGGTTAATGTAACGCAGGAAATGTCTCCATGGGAAGGTACATACTTCGCCGGTATTCCTTTGACGCTCGAAGCATTGAGCGAAATGGGACTCTTTATCGGTTGGGAAGTAGTTTCAGGCGATGTCACGCTTGATGACCCCACCAACCCGCTGCTCGAATTTGATGTAACCGGTGACGTGGTAATTATTGCCCACTTCCTCACCGATATTGATCCGCAGTTGGTGACTTATGATGTGCAACCAGCCGGAGCCGGTGATATCCTGGTAGATGGCGTTCCTATGGGACCTTATGCCAATACCGTGTTGACAGATGGTGGAATGCACTTGTTCCAGGCTACCGAGAACGAATGGTTCGTTTTCGATCACTGGGAACTGAATAACGCAAGCATCAATCCGGATGTGAATGATCCTGAAGGTACAGTATTCATTACGACCACTGACACCATCGTGGCATTCTACACGGAGATCCCTCACTTTGATCTCACAGTAAATGTTCAGCCAACAGGAGCGGGATATGTGTTTATGGATGGAACGCAATTGACTCTTCCATACAACGATGTTGTAGAAGGTGAAGTGGACATCAACTTCCTTACCGTACCGGCCGATGAATGGAGTGTGTTCAGCCACTGGACGATCAACAACAACATTATTACTCCGGATGAATTGACGCCCGACATGATTGTCAACCTGACTCAGGAAGATGTGATTGTAGCTGTGTATGAAGTGATTCCTCACTTTCCATTAACGGTTATGGTCGATCCTCCCAACTCAGGAATGGTTCTGATCGAAGAGAGCATAGTTGTGACCGATACATGGAGCAGCGTGGTAGGGGTGACCGATCCAATTAAGATGTTGGCTACTCCTAACCAATTCTGGAACTTCAACAACTGGTCGGCCGACAACCACGCACCTTCACCCGATAATACTTCACGTGAAGTGTATTGGTCATTGAACGGCACCGACACTATTGTGGCACATTTCAAGCCGGTAGAGTTTGCAGTGTATATTCCGAATTCTTTCACACCTAACAACGATGGAAAGAACGACTTCTTCTTCGTATATGGTGATGCCTGGGATATCACAGATTTCTCATTGAAGATATTCAACCGTTGGGGTGATATCGTTTTCGAAACCGCTGATCCTACCATTCCATGGGATGGTTCTTATAACGGTGGCCAGCATTACGTGGAAGACGAAATGTACATGTACACCATGACCGTTAAGTCGGTTCACGATCTGGAAGAACACGAGTATTCAGGCCATATTACGGTCTTTAGATAACAGCATTTCAGGAAACTGATTACTAAAACCACGTCAATCGGCGTGGTTTTTTTGTGGTTTCAAGGTTGACATCAAAGATGAAATCTGTCATGGTGAAAATTCTACGGGTTCGAGTATCTTTCTTTCCTGCAACATACACTCTATGAAAAAACTACTGCTGCATTTAATACTTCTTATGGGTGCCACCGGATGGGGGCTTACCGGTTCGAGCCAAACGGTGTACGTATATCAATTCAACCCCAATACCAACATAGGCGGACTGTATGAATTGGTTGATCAGTCCATGATGAATCTCTTGGCAACTTTCGATGTGAGCTTCCCTGTTCTTGCGGATATTGCCGTGGCACCCTCCGGAGATTTGTATGGTTTGTCGCAGTCGGGAAATATTCTCCTCATTGATATCGATGCCCAAACCATGTCCGATGCCGGTATGTTCGAATCGCTTTGGCCACATACAGCATGTACGTGCGACGCTCTGAATAATCTGTATTCGCTCGATTACAACTATGACCTCATCAGGCACAACATCACTACTCAACAAGATGAGGTGCTCTTCAATACAGGTGAGCTGACGGGTGGAGATTTGTCTTTCTACAACGGATATTTGATCTATCCCTTGGCCACCGGCATCATCAAGGCCGTGGACTTGTCAACGTATGACGTTGCCGTGCTGTATGATATCCCTGCGGAGATTCTTACCCTGGAAGACATTTGGGGGCTTTGCAATGTGTTTGAGTCGTGTGGAGATGAGGAGATTATAGTGGCCAACACGAGCAACGAGTTCTTTCGAATCAATGCCTTCAATAATACCTTTGTAGCTCTTGACCTCACTTATGGCAACAATATTGGCGGGGTAGTGTATGGCATGACTTCCACCGATGATGTGCTGGCTTCGGAGTGCCACGGTACGGTGTTTCTGGATGAGTTCCTCAAGGTGGCGGAATTTGCGCCCTTCTATCCCAATCCGGCACAGGATCACATCGAAATTCTTCGTCCTGAGCCAATGGAATCCCTGGAGTTTTTTACGCCCCACGGACAATCAGCCGGAGTGATTCATAATCCCGGAACGGAGAACGACATTTCGTTTCTGATTCCCGGCACGTACGTCGTTCTGGTGCGCTACGCCGATGGTACGGTGCGTGAGCATCGCCTCGTGAAGCGGTAATTCATTTGGCGGATGCCATACCTTGATCCATCAAGGTCTCCTACCGGCCAATGGCTTGTCATTCCGGGCTACGCGCTTTGCCAGCCAAAGTTTAAATCCAACCATGAGCATGTCCTTACGCGAAAGCTTTTCGAGATTTCGACGGGAATAGGAGGGAAGGAGCGCACGGCTCAACCTCAGCATGATTTTGTCTGCCATTTTCTTCATAAATAGCTGCCATTCGGCAAATGATCAATCAGTTGCCCATGCATTGTATTTCAAGTCGCTTACCGTGAAACAACCAGTTTTTGTGTGGAACGACGCTCTCCGGCACGCAGCGCTACGTAGTAAACACCTGCACGCAGCGAACTGATATCCACATAGGATCCGGCATTCATATTCCGGGAAATTACCCATTTGCCTTGTGCATCATAAATATCCAAAACAGCGCCTTTTGTATGCGCAGGGAACTGGATAAATAATTGATTCTCAGCGGGGTTGGGATACATCGAGAAGGCGAGATCGCCCGGCTGATCCTCCACGTCAGTGGCAAATGTCAGATTCACATTGTCGATCCAGATGTGATTACCATAACCACCAATATTGCTGAAGGCCAACGTGACGCACGGTTCACCGGCAAGCACGCTCAAATCAACCGTGTCGGTGCGCCACAAAAGCGTACCTCCCTGATCATACCAAAACCAGGTGTAATTCCCTTCAACGGCCAGATCAGAGCCACTTTTCGAGTAAAGCGGAATCCAGTCCTCACTGTTGGCAGTACGGTACACCACTTCCAGTCCGTCGATATAGTCAGCATAGGTTTGATAGCTCACGTCAAAGTGAAGCAGGGCGTTATCGATGTCGGAAAAATCCTGAGCAGGGAACACAAGTAGGTCGGTTTGACCTTGAGTATCTACCCAGTAATTGGGAAATTGAGCCACATGGTTGGTTTCATCGCCCAATACCGTTCCCTGTTCCCAATGGCCACCTCCTTCTAAGTCAACGATCTTCCAAAATTCAGGAGGCATGCCGTTGTTGAAGTCTTCAGTAACGGGAAAGCCCACGGGTTCATCAATGACCTGAATCAGATCGGCCCAGTTCCAGGTGTCGCTATTGCCGTTGCCGTCTGTAATGGTCATGCTCACATCATAGCTGCCCAATGCGCTGAACAGTACGAGCATTTCATCGCCCAGGTCTTCTACCACGGTGCCTCCGTTGAAGTTCCACTCATACGACAAATCTCCACATCGAACCACGCTATTGTCTACGAATCGAATGGTATCGGACTCGCATTGAACGCCCAGATTGATGACGGTTTGACTCGCCATAAATGATGCCTGAAGAGCGAAATCTTCGTAAAAATCACATTGATGCACACCTCGTGATCCGGCGCTGCGAATTTTTCCTTCACAGTAGTTTCCCTGGAGAAATACCGAAGGTGTTCGTGCGGGAAGGTTGTTGTTGTACATCTCCCAGTCTTCCATAGTGGCATTTCGGTAATACACGGCTTTGTCGGTTGAAACGTACAAACCGTCTTCTGTACCTCGTTGATGCCAAATAGCAGTGGTGAACTGTCCGTTGAGGTTTGACCCACTCAGGTTCTCCCATGTAGTTCCACCATCAGCCGTTTTGAAGACCTGATAACCGGTTTGATTTCCTACAGTCACAAAGTAGAGCACATTCGGGTCGGTTCCATGCACATCGATATACTTGGATGCACCATTGTTGTTGCCCATTATGGCGTCAGAGGGAGTGATATCGTTCCAGGTGGCTCCGGCATCGGCCGTGCGCCAAATGCGCCAGGAACCGCCGTTGGTGCGTTGAGTAACGTAGATTATCGCTCGGTCGCGGGCGGCTACCTTTACATTCACTATTTTACTTCCTCCGAAATCATAAACCATTTCCCAGGAAGTTCCACCATCGGTAGTGTGCCACAGTGCCGTTTCAACAGGAGAGTAGATGCATTGGTAGCAGGCAGGATCCCACTCCATATTGCCGTATTCTCCCCACCAATAGCTGGTGTTCGGTCGTTTGCTATTGTCGAATGGCAATCCGCTGATGCGGGTAAACCGATCGGTGCTGTATCGGAATGAACCCCCGTCGTGGTAGCCGATGGTGCTGTCCCCCGGATTCACAAATCCGCGGAAATTGTCACCCGCCAGCTCGGCGAGCCAGCCGCCATTGTCTTCACTGTCAGCCCCCCAATAGTAGAGATCACCATTCTTAATTAGTGTTCCATTGTGGTAGGTGCCACCAACCATCACCGAACCATGTCGGGCACCCGATTGCCAGCCCCAAAAATCCGTTCCCTGGATGCCGTACATGCGCGGTTCCATATGGTCTCCCTGATCGGAAGAGTAAAACAGACCTCCATCGGAAGCTACCCACATATCAACGTCTCCATCGGTTGTGGTAAAGAACTTTACGTCGTGAACATCTGCATGGGTGTAGCGATCGGCAGTGAATTCGCCGGCCCACGTTACCCAGTGACCGTTCAGCGACCAGTTTTGTCCGGCATCAGCACTTCTCCAAACACATATTCCGGCTGAAAACAGGAGGTCGGGCTGGGTAGGAGACACGTCCAAACCAAGGTCGTAGTAGTATTGTCCGCCATCGCCACTTCCGTCTTCGCTCCATCCCAAAGTGTTGGGGTTGTTGGCAGCCTCGGGGACTCCCGCCGGACTGTCGCCGCAGCATTGAAAGGTGAAGGTGTCACCCATGTCTTCACTGATGTAAATGCCGTACAGACCGCTGCCGCCATTCTCTGAGCCGGATGCCAACACATACACCCGGTCGGGAGCTGCAGCAGAAACGGCGATCTCACATCGTTTTTGTTCAGCACCCACCGCCGGATTGGGCCATCCGTCACCTACCGCAGTGAAATTTTCCCCGCCATCTGTAGATCGGATGAATGTTGTTTTATTGTTGAGCAGTCGCACCACATAAATCACATCGGGATTGGTGGGGTGGAATTCCACTTCCATATATTCACCAATGATCTCATTGGTCCATGTTGCTCCTCCGTCATGGGTGATTTTCAGACCTTCATTGGTACAGGCAATAAGCGATTCCGGATCGCCGGGAAGCATTTTGAGATCGCGGCACCAAAACGGATTGCCCTGAAAATCGGCATCACCCGTCATGTTCCAGGTAAGTCCGCCATCGGTTGTTTTGTAGATGATTCCATCACCCTCTCCGAAATATACGATATCAGGGTTGGTAGGGTGGATGGCAATGCTGTACACAGAGGTCACCAGCAAATCAGATGACATCAATTGCCAGTGCATTCCTTTGTCGGTCGATTTCCAAATTCCTGAAGTCGCTCCTCCTGCCCATACAACATCAGCATCTGAAGGTGCTTGTTCTACGGTGTAAATGTGGCAGGCTCCCGGTGACTGCACCTGGAAGTACATTGCCACTTCCGGGTCGTAATGCCAAGGCCCCATTTCTTCCCATTCGCCGCCGTCGCGCATTTGAGCTTCGGCATATTTTTCGAGGTAGTGCGTGTTGGCTTGTGTATCGTAGGGCAGAGGCAAAACGTTGCCCGTATTATCCATCGTGAGCATGGCAACACGAATCCAGCGCTTGTAGTATTGAGTATGCTCATTCTTCACAAACTCATGGGTTTGATAGTAGCTCTCATAAGCTTCGCGCACTTCAAGGGCATTGGGATTTTCGCTGTACAGGAGTTGAATCCACTGGGGATCTGAAGATTTTGCCTCATATGCGGTTTGGGGCACCCATTGGGCTTGTCCCCAGGCACACAACAATGCCAGGACAACAGTGAAAAGTTGCTTCATGGTTTCAAATTGGATGGTTCAAAGATAGTCTAAGCTCAACTGTTGATCAATACATGTGTATAAATGACTAAAATCAGCGGGAATTGAGCAGGAATTGCGAAATTGGACCATGCTAAAGAAGTATCAGCTTTGCTCGTTTTTCATTTTGTCCTTTGCCATCAGTTGGGCCATTTGGTCGCCTTTATGGCTGGAGGCATTGGGCGTTGATGTAGCATGGCGCCTGCCTTTGCACCATGCATGGGGTTCATTGGGGCCTATCAGTGCCGCGTTCATTGTCACGGCTGTCAATCATGGAAAGAGCGGAGTAATTTCGCTCATCCGTTCGATTGTGTCCTTCAAATCGTGGCGCTGGATTTTAATAGCCATGGGCATTCCGCTGGTGCTTTTTCTCATTGCGTGGTTTATCGAGAATGCCGGCTCTCCGGTGGTTTATTTGTCTGATATAGGCCACTCTTCAGAGCATCCTGAATGGGGTGTGGCCACGTTCTTCCTGTACAATGTCCTCACATTTGGTCTCGGTGAAGAGGTAGGCTGGAGGGGATTTGCTCTGCCTCAATTGCAGCGACGCCACAAAGCGCTTATGGCCTCGTTGGTATTGTCTGTTTTCTGGGCCATATGGCACTGGCCGCTTTTCCTGTACCGTCCGGGCTATACCGATATGGGAGCAGGTGCTATCTTCGGATGGTTTATCTCGTTGGTTCTGGGCAGTGTAATCCTCACCTGGTTGTTCAATGGTTCCAAGGGAAGCTTGCTCACGGTTATTGTATTTCACGCGGCTATCGACGTGGCCTTTACCAATGCCGCTACAAATGACGAGGTCATCACCTTGCTGGGTGCATTCATTACGGTATTGGGCATTGCCGTGCTTATCTATCCGGGTAAGGGCGGATTGCACAAAACGCCACGTATCACCGATATGCGGTTGTCTGAAAAGGATGTGTGTGTATAGGAATTTCTTATAACACCATAAATTGTTATAATTTTCTATTATAGATCCTCCGAGGTAATTTTGGTTCATCAAATTCAATAGCATGAACACTTTAAATTCCATAGGTCTGGAGACCACCTCATCGGCTTTGTTGCGTGATCAGTTGAACGTTCTACTTGCCAATTATCAGATCACTTATCAAAACATCCGCGGCGCGCACTGGAACATCAAAGGCCCGGCTTTTTTTGAATTGCATGTCCAATTTGAAACCATGTACAATGCAGCAGCCCTCATGATTGATTCCATTGCGGAGCGAGTGTTGACTCTGGGAGGTACGCCTTTGCACAGGTTCAGTGACTATTTGGAAATGGCCACCATTTCGGAATCTACTACTCAACGGGATGGCAAGGCGCTGGTCACTATGGCGCTCGAGAATTTCCAATCCATACTCGAGTTGGAACGACAGGCTTTAACTCTCGCTGCTGATTCAGGGGATGAGGGCACGGTGACGCTGCTTTCGGATGATATTACGGCCTTGGAAAAGCAACAGTGGATGTTGAGCGCTTGGTTGGGGGCGTAGCACTCCCACATGCCTCTTAGGTATGAAGGGCATCAAGGTGTTATGGCATTCGCCAAATGGGGAACGGCCTCAGTGCGCGCCTAGAAGTTGGGCTTGAGGAGGTATTCCGAGTAGAACTTATCAATTTCGTCCACTGCTTCATCTGCAGTGTCGACCAATGCGAACAGGCTCGTGTCTTTCGGACTGATGGTTTTGAACTTATCCTTGAGGGTTTTGTCAATCCAATCGACCAGTCCTCCCCAAAAATCCCTTCCAACCATAATAATCGGAAATCGCCCGATTTTGTCGGTCTGGATCAACGTAAGAGCTTCAAAAAGTTCATCCATAGTTCCAAATCCTCCAGGCATCACGACAAATCCCTGGGAGTATTTTACAAACATCACCTTGCGCACGAAGAAGTAGTCAAAGTCGATGCTGTGTTTGAGATCCACCCACGGATTGCTTGATTGTTCAAAAGGCAGGTCTATGTTGAGACCCACAGATACACCGCCGCCTTCCTGAGCACCCTTGTTTCCGGCTTCCATAATACCCGGACCACCACCGGTAATCACGCCGTAGCCTTTTTGGGTGAGTTTGTAGGCTATTTGCTGAGCCATTTCATAATAGGGGTCCTCGGGTTTGGTGCGGGCGCTTCCGAAAATACTCACGCACGGACCAATTTTTTGCAGTCGTTCATATCCTTCTACAAATTCGCTCATGATCTTGAAGATGGACCAGGAGTCGTTGCTCTTAATCTCATTCCATGACCGATGCGAAAACTTACTCGCTACACGATGATCTTTTGACATAATAGGGGTGTTAAAGACGGGGAAATATAGGTGATTCCTTTCGGATTGCAGTAGGGCAATGTCTGAATATCACCTCAATTCACTGCGTACGTGTCGAAAATACGAATAGTTTCGGTCTTGAGGTTTTGCGGGTGATCAAACGTCCAGAAAACCAGACGGTAACGCTGTTCATTGCGTTCAAAGGCCAGCTCTCGGAAATAGCAATTGGCGCCATACTTCCTTGACTGAGCCGTGTAATTGGCTACGGTGAGTAGACCGTTTCCGGCTTCCAGAAAGTGTGTTTCCACCATGCCGGCACCCTGAGATTCCAGCCACATGCGATGCGCTAACGTATCAATGGCCGCTTCATGTTGAACAAGTGCGCAACTGAAGTGGGGTTCTATAAAGGTGGTGTAGGTCCCTAAAATATGCTTTTGGGGAAGGGTTTGGAATGATCCGAAATCTGCGGGGGGCAGCAAGTGTTCGGGAGAGGCGTTTTGGTAGTCACCAAATAATTGAACGCATGCTCCATCCACGCATAGCAACGGCAATCCTTGTTCTGAGGTTTTTAAGGGAAGCCGTCCGGTGCTGCAAGCCGTGAGCATTACCAGTGCGAAGCACCATTTGGCTTTATGCCTGAAAATTGCCTGAATCATGCCGCAAAAGTAAAGGGAAAGTGTGCGGATTGAAGCGGTAGCCTTTCAAAATAGTTGAAGGAATTACGCGTCCAACACCGCAATGAGCGTTTCCAATAGTAGGCAGGAAAGTAGGGGATTTCGTAGGAGGGAAATAGTATATTTGTGGCAAATGAACAAGGAAGACCTGCAACAAGCCAAGCTCGACATCATCTCATGGATTGTAAATGAGTCCAATGAAACGGTATTGGGCCAGATTCAGGAATTGATTGACGATATTGAATATGAGCGCACCAGCGATACCAAAGTCATTGGCTTTGGCATCAATGGGGTAAAAATTTTCAAGAGCGAATTTGTGCGCTGTATTCGTCAGAGTGAACGTGGTTTGAAGAACGGTGAATTCCTTTCGGTCGAAGACCTGGAAAAGCAGTCGGAGACCTGGTAACCAAATACCTGCAATGAAAAAAATACTTCTCATGTTTGGGGTTGCGTCGGTTTTGAACGCTTCCGCTCAAACACCTTGTGAAAATGGTTTCGCATTTGTCTATCCGTGTGAAAATGTTGATCTAATGAGTGTCTTGGATCGCCAGGATATGGGTGGCGGCGCGAATATGAATGATATTTGGGGCTGGACCGATCCTGACACAGGTGTGGAATATGCTCTTGTAGGGCGTTCCAATGGAACGTCATTCGTGGATATCTCGGATCCGTTGAATCCGCTGTACGTGGGCAATTTGCCATCGGCTATTGCAGGTGATAACCTGTGGCGCGATGTGAAAGTCTATGGACATTATGCAGTCATCGTTTCGGAACATGGTGATCACGGTATGCAGATTTTCGACCTGAACAAGTTAGCTGATGTAGATAGCTATCCTGCTGAATTTGAGGCAGATGCTCATTACACCGGGTTCGGGCATGCACACAATGTGGCGGTCAATGAAGAATCGGGCTATGCGTATGGAGTGGGTACTTCGAGCTTCGGGGGCGGACTCCACATCGTGGATATTAACGACCCACTCAATCCGGTATTGGCGGGGGGCTATCAGGAATCGGGATATACGCATGATGCTCAGATCGTGAACTATAAAGGGCCGGATGAAGATTATTCGGGTGCGGAGATCGCTTTTGCATTTAACGACGATGTGGTGGCCATTGTTGACGTAACAGATAAGGCCGATTGTCAGTTGATTACCCACGCATCGTATGATTTCGTCTCGTACATCCACCAGGGATGGCTTACCGAAGACCAACGGTACTTGCTGGTTGATGACGAAATTGACGAGTTGACGTTCAATCAGAATCTGCGCACGCACATGTTTGACGTTCAGGATCTCGACAATCCGGTGTACCTGGGTTACTTTGATCATGGCATTTCGTCGAGTGATCACAACCAGTATATCAAAGGAAACTACAGCTTCCAAAGCGACTATTCTTCGGGATTTCGAATTTTGGACATATCAGATGTCTCAGAAGGAAGTCTGAGTCTGGCCGGATATTTTGACATTTTCCCCGATTACGACCAGGCCGGATTTGACGGTACATGGAGCAACTATCCGTATTTTGAGAGTTTGAATGTGGTAGTTTCAACGTATGATGCGTTGTTTGTTCTGCGTCCCATCGATGCCATCATGGTTGGGACGGAAGAGTTGACTGCATCGGCCGTTGAAGTGAGCGTTTCTCCCAATCCGGCTGCGGATGTGCTGACCTTGCATTTGGCGAATGCCACCGGAGGGAAAATCAATATTCAAATTGTAGATATGTCAGGCCGTGCCGTGCGTGAATACGTGCAATTGCCTTTGTTGGGAAATAGTATAAACCTCAATGTTGCTGACCTTCCTTCGGGATCATACCTGATTAAGGTGGGGGATCAAGAGCAACAAACTGTACGAATGATCAAACAATAAGCAGCATCATGAAGAAATCGATACTCATAATAGCCGGTGTATTGACCGGAATTGCCGGATTTTCACAAGTTCCATGTGAAGGTGGATTTGCAGGCGAATACCCATGCAGCCATGTTGATCTTCAGGCATATATGACGCTGAATGAAATTGGCGGAGGAAATAATACCAATGATATTTGGGGATGGACGGATTCGGAAAGTGGACGTGAATTTGCCCTTGTGGGTAAGAGCACAGGAACGGCTTTCGTGGAGATTACCAATCCAACGGATCCTGTGTATTTGGGAACTCTTCCTACCCAATCCTTCAACTCGCTGTGGCGCGATATTAAAACGTATCAGCACTACGCGTATATTGTTTCAGAAGCTGATGACCACGGTATGCAGGTTTTTGACCTCACCAAGTTGCTTGACGTGACCAATCCACCGGTAACTTTTGAAATCGACGGACATTACGACGGATTCGGTGGTGCTCACAATATTTGCATTAATGAAGAATCCGGATTCGCCTACGCGGTAGGAAACGACAATTTCTCGGGAGGACTGGAAATCATCGACATCAACAATCCGCTTACACCCGCCATTGCTGGTGGATTCTCCGAAGATGGGTACACGCATGATGCCCACATTGTGAACTACATGGGACCTGACTCAGACTATGCAGGGAAGGAACTGGCCTTTGCATGCAATGAGGACAATATTGCCATTATTGACGTGACCGTTAAAACCGATTGTCAGCTGATTAGTCACTGTGTGTACGACAATCCGGCCTATACCCACCAGGGATGGCTTACCGAAGACCACAAGTATTTCCTTGCCAATGACGAGTTGGATGAGATGCAGCAGGGGTTCAATACACGTACGTTTATTTTTGATGTTCAGGACATTGATAATCCGGTTTTGGTGGGGTACTACCTAAGCGACAATACCTCTATTGACCACAACTTATATGTTATTGGTGACGTGGTATATGAAGCCAACTACCGCTCGGGATTGCGCATGCTTGATGGAGGAGATATGGCCAACAACAACATGTACGAGATTGCATTCTTCGATGTGCTTCCGGATAACGATTTGCCTCAATTTTCGGGGAGTTGGAGTAACTATGCCTGGTTTGAGAGTGGGACGGTTGTGTTGACTGACATGTACGATGGATTCTTCGTGTTGAAGCCTGTATTGTTCAAAACCAACCCGGCTCAAATTGAAGTGGGCTGTACGGTTGATGAAGTGACGGTTACGTTTGCCACTGAAGTTGAATTTGAAGGTACGTTAAGCGTGACTGTGGAAGGATTGCCAGGTGTGGTGACCAATGCAGATTCATTTACAGCTCCCGGAAATACCACGATTACCTTCACCGGATTGAGTGCGCTTTCCAATGGTGAGTATGACTTTAATTACATCGTGACTACGGAAACTTCGGAATTTAAAACCAAGGGATTCCTCGTTAAAGAAGGCGGTGTGCCGGCAACACCGGTATTGAATGAACCTGCCGACATCTCAGTGGTGGGCTTGGAAAGCGTTGACTTTGCCTGGGCTGCAGACGCTGATGCCACGGAATATCACTTACTGGTGGCTTCTGACATTATGTTCACGACAATTGTTGTAGACGAAGTGGTAGCTACCAACGCATTCACCTGGGACAGCGCCACCAACGGAACCTATTTCTGGAAAGTAAGCTCAACCAATGAATGTGGCACTTCTTCTGAAGGCGGTCCGTTTTCGTTTCAGGTGTTGATTACGGATATTGCTGAAGAACAAGCCTCTAACTTGTTTGTGGTATATCCTAATCCGGCTTCTGATTCCATTGAATTGAAGTCGCGCAAGGCACTGGGAGACATCTATATCTACGACCTCAGCGGCCGTGAAGTACTTACAACACAATCAGATCAATCGCGCATGGTTTTGGACATTACGTCACTTACCGAAGGTGTTTACACGGTTGTATGCTCAGCCGGTACGAGTAGGTTGAGTGTGGTGAAGTAGGAGCTAGAGTATAGATTCCCACTTTTCTGACAATGAATAGTTGCGGTTCTTTTTGGCGTTTCCATGTCGCTGGATGAATCCTGAGGTTATCCATTCGTTGCACAAGTTGAGCGCTGCACGTGGTTGAATTCCTAGTTTGGAAGCAATCATGCTTGTGGTGACGTACTTATGGGCACGAAATAATGAGAGGATTTTCTTTTGCCTTAGATCAAGCTCCCTCAAGATCGCGGTTTGATCTACTGCCTGTGTTTCATGTCCTATTTGAATGGACGCCGTATGTCGAACTTTGGCGAAGGCGTCGGAAAGCCCAATGCAGAAGTATTCAACCCATTGTGTGATATCCGCATTCTCTCTTCCGAAATAGTAGTTATGAGAATCACCAACCGTGAGAGCTTTATAGTAGGCTTGAAGATTGTCTGCATAGTATTCCTCCAATGAAAATATACCTTTTAGTCCATATCCGGACTTGTGAAGGATAATGGAAGTAAGCAGTCTGGCTGTGCGACCATTTCCATCGTAATAGGGATGAATCGTCGCAAACTGATAGTGAGCGATAGCGGCTATTATTGGAATGGGTAGCTGGGTAGATTCAGCTTGTTCATTAACCCAGGCAATGAGCTCAGACATCAGAACCGGAACATCAGAGGCTTCGGGAGGAAGGTATATTATTGCACCAGATGAACTATCTCGTATTACGTTTTGGCCATCCCGATATGGCGTGGCTTTTCTTTTACCATTCATCACTAAACCGTGGATAGTCTGAATCTCTTCTTCACTGATGCTAGGAATGCCTTTGTTAATCAATTCTTCAGCAAAATCTAACGCCAAATAGTAGTCACGAACTTCGATTTCATCGCGGTGTCGATTCGGAAAAGTTCCGCCTTTCAGAACCACATTCACTTGTTCTTGAGTAAGTCTATTTCCTTCTATTTGCGTCGAATAGTGGGTTGACATCAGTCTGGCCGACTCACGCAATGATTCCAACACCTTTATGGTAATGGGGAGGTTGGCAATGGTAGTTCGTGACTCCTCAATTTCCAATAGAGTCAATGTCAACGCCGGTGAGATGATGAATTTCGGGTTAAATGGCATGGTATACAGTTGATTACCAGTTATTCAAATGTATTAAAAATCGATTAAACTTCCGATAAAATGCGAATATACTTCCGATAAAATGCGGATAAAATGCGAATAAACTTCCGATATACTTCCGATAAGTTAGGATGAATTTCCGGGGCACCCTGAAGCGGGTGTATTGAGGAAGGGTAGCATCAGTTTCCTGATCTGGAAAACGCTATAGAATTCATATCAATAGCTCAACCGCACCCTCAAGAACAAAGCATTTCCCAAATTTCGATAACCATTCCCCGCATCACCAAAGTAGAGCTGTCCGGTGAGGTCAATATCCCAACTGTTGTTGATGTTGTACGCCACCGATGGCATGAGGAAGGAGATGTCCATTTCATGCAGGTAAATGGCCGAAAGTGCACCTGAAAAAGCAGGTGTAAACGCTCCACTCAGTTGGATAAACGAAGTAAATCGGGACGGCATGAGGTTCTTTGCCGATAATGGAGCTCCCGATTGAAAAGCCAGCGATTGGGCAGTCAGACTCCGTTCACCGATGCTGTTATAGAGCCCGGATACATTGATGTACAGTCCTTTTCTAAACAGGTAGTCAACAGATAAGCTGCCGGCAAAAGCTTCCTTCGATCCGTTCGAGGTGGTTTTGGGTATGAAGTAGGTGGCTTCTCCTTTGAATCCGGCATTTTTTAGGTTTCCCGCCCAACCTCCACCTACGGCATAGTCGAGACGATAATTGGCAGCCAGGAACTGAAGATCGTAGTTCAGCACATTCACTTTGTACAACAAACCAATCACGCTGGTATTCAGTGCGGTATCGGGAGCGGCGGCTACTTCTATTGCATGGCGGCCCATGTAATGACGCACCCGGACAGCATCCGAGCCCGGACGTTCCTGATAGTCGAAATCGACCAAATTATACGCATTGAACAGGTCGTTGGGGTTCCAGGCCACATTAATACCCCAGTTTATACGTTGACGGCCCACACTAACGTCCCAATCTCCTTTGGAATATTGCACATAAGCCCGGTCGAGGGTGCTATGGCCCACAATACTCTTTTCGGCCATCCACAACCATGATAGATCGACGGTTCCGGTTGATTGATCAACCAGTGCTCCGTAGTCGGGCGTGAGCTTTACGGTTTCTCCAAAAAACACGCGGTTTCGGTTTTCAACGACCAGCGTAATAGATGGAGTGGCGTAATATTTAAAATTGATCCGGTTGTGAAAAAACTGGTGCGTTAGCAGGTCATCGGCATTCGAAAAGGAGGCTGTAGTGAGGTATTTCACATAGCCCTGAACCGAGAAGTGCTCGCTGATCCAGGTGGTTGAGCTGTCCATTTGGCCTTGTGCCAGCATAGTGCTCATAAAGAGGCATAAAGCCAAATGGCTAGCCCTGGCGGACATCCGAAACAATCTTTCCATCTTCCAGCGTTACCACGCGCCGCGCACGGTCAATGACGCGCTGATCGTGGGTTGAGAATATAAACGTTGTGCCCTCTTCCTGATTCAATCGAAGCATTATATCAAGCAAATCGCCTGTGGAGCGAGAATCCAGGTTTGCAGTGGGCTCATCGGCCAGAACGAAACGGGGCTTCGAAGCCAACGCCCGGGCCACCGCCACACGCTGTTGCTGACCACCACTCAACTCGTTGGGTCTCTTGTCCATCTTATCCGACAGTCCCACCTCCTCCAGCAAGGCCGTAACGCGATCATTGCGTTCCTGTTCCGGCCGTTTCTGGAGCAGCATGATAAAGCCCACATTTTCTTTGGCCGTCAGCACCGGAATGAGGTTGTAAGCCTGGAATACAAAGCCGATGTGGTGAAGCCGAAAATCAATCAGCTTGTTCTCCGGGAGCCGGGTAATGTCGGTCTGATCAATATTCACGCTTCCGGAAGAAGAGGTGTCCAGTCCGCCTACAATATTGAGGAGTGTAGTCTTACCCGAACCCGACGGACCAACAATGGCCGTGAATTCGCCCTCTTCAATGGTCAGGTTGACTCCGCTGAGGGCGTTTACCTGAATTTCGGATCCCGGATAGTAGATCTTCTTTACGTCTTTAATTTCAATAACAGCCAT
This sequence comes from Flavobacteriales bacterium, assembly GCA_020437755.1. Lineage (GTDB taxonomy): Bacteria > Bacteroidota > Bacteroidia > Flavobacteriales_D > Sanyastnellaceae > JADFAK01. The sequence goes on along the minus strand of JAGQVX010000002.1, from coordinate 16,855 downwards.
TCCATTTATTATATCGACCGAATTGCTTCGGAAGGGTTCAACTTAAGTGCTTTTCGGGCAGGGTAGAGTGCAGCCAGCAGCGCCGTAACCACTACCATAATGCCAATTTGGATATATGCCGACGGATCTATTGAGGTGTATACAATGGAGCTCATGCCAAATAAACTCATTCCCTCGGCCACTACGGAAAGATCCAGTCCGTTGGTACCAAAATACCCTACGGTGAGGTGGCCCAGGAGAATCCCCAACGGACCGCCAACTATCGAGAGGAAGAGCGTTTCGAGAACGATCATGAGAAATACTTTGGGCTTGGTCATTCCTACAGCCATAAGCATCCCCAACTCGCGGGTACGTTCCAGAACCGCCATGAGCATCGTGTTGATAATGCCAAACATCAGCGCCAGCATGATGATTCCCATATAGATAAGCAGTGCCACACCCATCATTTCATCGGTATACCCCAAATCGGGAGAAACCTGTCCCCAGTACTCCACTTTGACATCCGGGAGTTGGGCTTGTAGGGAGTTAGAGAGGGAAAGGGCATCGCTTTTATTGAATGTGCGCAAGGCAATTTCATGATACATGATATCACCTGTTTCGTCAAATAGGGTTTGCGCGGGTACATACACCGTGAACCCATCGTGCTGCGAGTTGATGGTCTTGAAGATCCCGCACACTTTATACTTTACCGCATGCATTTCTCCGTGAATGTCCTGGTACTGCAAAATCAGCTTGTCACCAACCTCATAGCCATTCTTCTCTGCGATTTTCGCTCCAATGCACACCGGCTTACCCTTGAATTCTTCGAAAAAATTGCCATCGACAATGTATTCGTGAAGCTTGGTGATGCCGCGTTCTTCCTCGGGATAAATGCCTCGGATTTCAACGCTTCTATTTCCTTTGGCGGATGCCAGCATTGCCTGACTATAAATAACCCGGCGCGTAATGGCTGTAACGCTGTCATCATTTTGCAAGATGCCGTAAACCTCCTCAAAATTCTGAATGAAATCGGCGGGTTTGTGGTCGTACACAAATGTGCTGTCGTGCACCTGAACGTGAGAAATAAAGGTGTCGAGAATATCCTGTGTGCGCGTTTCCGTCATCCCAATGGATAGGGACGACATAAAAATTCCCGCCCATATTCCCATGATGATGGCTCCGATAACGACGAAGCTTCTGAGGCGATTCCGCCAAATGTTTCTCCATGCAATTTTTGGAATCATTTTCGCATCGCTTTAACGGGGTTCAACTTACTGATAACAATGGCCGGATAGATATTGACCAAAAAGACGATCAACAGCACTACGCCGGCATCGGCAATGAAAATATCCGGACTGATCGACCCTTGAATGATGGCTTCAAAACCGTATTCCTTCATGCTTTCAGCCGCTCCTCCGGTCATGGGAATGGGGTTTTGGTTGTAGTAGTACATCACCGGGAAGGAAGCTAGTGAGCCGGCAAGTATTCCCAGGAAACTCAGTAAAATGGTCTCCAGAAACAGGATGATCGACAGCCGGAATCGCTTCATTCCTACGCTGACCAACACACCAAATTCATACATCCGCTCGGCGGTCATCATGAGCACGGTACCGAAAATCCCAAATCCGATGATGAGGTAGAGCACCATGAGAAAAATGACGTTACCTCCTGTGTCGGCCTGAAACGCCTGCACAAGTTCGGGCATCATTTCTTTCCACGTCATGAGGCGGATGTGATCATCTGAAATGACCTGGCCCAACGCCTGTTTCGTGGATTCAAGTTTATCAATATTGTGGGGATATACATTCAGACTAGTAACCACCCCCGGTGCGCTCATGTGCCGTTGGGCGAGTTTCAGGGGCATGACAACCAGACTACTACTCATCTGCTCCGTGCCATAGCGTATTACGCCGCGAATAGGGAAGTTGCCGTTGGCACTGGCACCGTGATATCCCTGTCCGATTAAACTCAACGTATCTCCAACGCCAATGTCAAAGTACCTTGCCATTCCGGCACCGATCAGGATCCCCTCATCTTCGTCGGAGATGAGACTTCCACTGTCCAGCTTTTTATCCAATTCCAAAATATGCACCTCATCGGAGGGGACCAGGGCGTACAGCAGCGAGAATTTCGATAGGCTGTCGTGAGCCACGAGCGCTCCGCTTTGGATGCGTTGGGTTACATTCGAGATATTGGGAAGGCCTTGCAGCTGATCAACCAGGCTGTCATTCACTACCAATCCGTTGTCGAGTATGGGTTCATCCCAGAAAGCAGTGTCCTGCACTTGAATATACCCCGATAGGCTCATGGTTGTGGACAGGGCTTTTTCCCACATACCCTGTTGTAGTGATTGCATCAGGTTGGCAAAGAGTACGGCAAAGAAGATCGAAGCAATGGTAATCAGACTTCGTCTTCGGTTTCTCCACACATTTCGCCAGGCGAGTTTCAGGTACATGAGTGGTTATTTAAGGCGTTTCATTTGTTGCACAGTGAAGAAGCTCTTGTCGATATCGATATCGAATTCCAGCGATACATACTCCAGTATGGTCCGTTGACCTTTCTTATCCTGGGGAATCACTTCCAGTCGTGCCGGAACGCGTCGTCCTCCCATCATTTTCACATCCGAGGCTTGCATGACATTGACCAGTTCTTCGTCTTCATCATAGAACTCGGTGCGCATCTGAAAGTATTCTTCAACGTCGACCCATACTACAATTTTACCCCACACCACGGCTGCGTCTTCCTTGGGAATCAATTCAAGTTTGTAGCATGTCCGACCTTCAATGTCTTCTTTTCCGAGGAGTTTGTGGTGGTAATCGGTGACAATGGAACTTTGTTGCACGAGGTCGTCGTTGGTGAGGTCGGTACCCATCCAGCTTTGCATCATCATGCTCGGCGGCATCTTAATGTTGCGGTCGAGTGAGGGAATCCAGTTCCACACCTCCTTGTCGATCATCAGGAATGCTGTTCCTTTTTCCTTGGGCGGGTCGGTTACCAGCATCATGGAGTAGTCATCCCCGAGCGACCAGGATTTAATGGTCATCTCGCGCGACCATTTAGGACGTTCGGTGGTGATTTTCATGACCGCAGAGGAACTCTTGGTGCCCTTCATCACGGCATCGGCTTTCTGGATGATTTCCAGTGCGGTAAGATCCTGTGCAAAAGCTGAAGGTAAGTAGAGCAGGGTCAAGGCCAAAATTAGAGCGTAGCGTTTCATCGGTTTAAGTATTGTTTTTTAAGGGCTTCCCGGGCTTCATCTACCGGGAAGTTAGAGTCGAGTATGAGGTGCATCTGAAGGCCGTCAATCATGGCAGAAAAGCAACGCGTGGTTGCGGGCGGATTGGGATAGCCCCGACGTTCAAAGTAGTCGTTCAACAGTTCAATATAAGGCATCACACGAGGCATCATCTTCTCCATCATCACGGCCGTAACACGTGGCTGCATAATGAGGGAGAAAAAGAGCTTCGCGTGCTTTACGTCGTCTTGAATCACTTCAAAGGAGGTGTCAATAAAGCGTTCGAATTGCTCGTCGGTATAATGTCCGTCTTCCGGAATCTCAAAGCGACGCAACATCTTATCGGTCATTTCATCCAACAGCGTATCGAGAAGGGACTCCTTGGAAGGGAAGTAGTTGTACATCAATCCTTTCGATACCCCGGCTGCATTGGCTATTTTGCTCACTGAAGTGCCGTGGAAACTTTCGCCCGCAAACAACTCAAGCGCGGCTTCCAGGATATTATCCCGGCTCTTGCTGCGCATATCTTCAAACTGCTGTTTACTTCTCGGACTCATTTATGACTGAACGTTTGGTCAAAAATAGAAATTATTTGAATTGTTTCAGATTTCCTTTGTTAAAATATGCTTTTCGGAATAGGGGAGTTAGGAAAATAGCACGCGCATACTCATTCAGCAGTTCAGGCATTCGCCAAATGGGGTATTTGCTTGGAAGAAAGGTAGAACCAACTGATGGGTAGTCAGTCGTTCAGTTCGCCAAGAAATATGTAAGGACCGAGGATCTAGTCGTTCAGGAAGTTTCGGTAGCGATTGGCAGTGAGTGTATCACCAATGGCTTCCGTGAGGAGTACTATTTGCCGAATGGCTGCTGTATTGCTGGAATCCAACTGATGAGCTGCCATAAGCACGCCCACCGCATAACGCTGCATATTGCTCGCTTTTCGGAAGTCGTTGCGATGAGCCATGGTGTCGGACATTTGGTAGGCCAGACCGGCAATATCGAGCAAATCACCTCCGGCCATTTCCATAATTTCATCCGTCTTTCCCAACTCAGCGGCCTTTTCAATCGAAGCCATTCCTTTGGGGATATTACCGGCTTCAATGAGGCACAGCCCCATTTCGTAGTGGTAACTCACAAAATTGGAGTCCTCCAGCAGGGCCAACTGATACCAGCGAGTACATTCGGTAAAATCGCGCAACAAGTAGTAAGCATGCGCTTTGGCACCTTTGGCAACGGCAAACTCCGGATCCAGCTTCAATACTTCATCAAACTTCGCTAAGGACGCATGCGCCGCAATTTGAGCGGCAGATGGATCACCTTCGCGCAGGGCGGTTTCGGCCTCCAGACAAAGGTCTGTTCCGGCATCAAATGCTCGTCGGGCCGGGCTCGTGTTCTGTGGTTTTTCTTCGGTGCCACATGACCCAAGAAGCAATGCGAAAAGGACAGTCAGAAGTGAAGTTGAGATCGTTTTCATGATGCAAATATGGAAGATTTGAGTGAGAACACCACACGTATATTCAGAGGGTCATGGCGCGCGGTGTGAGCCAATAATGGTCTATCTTTGCACTTTATTTTTCGACATGGAAGAAGCCAAAGAACGATCGCTCCATTTTATTGAGCAAATCATAGAGGAAGACTTGAAATCCGGAAAACATGCGTCGATTATTACGCGCTTTCCACCGGAGCCCAACGGTTTTCTGCATATTGGACATGCCAAGAGCATTTGTCTCAATTTTGGACTCGCTCAGAAATACGGTGGTGTTACCAACCTTCGGTTTGACGATACCAACCCTACGAAAGAAGACACTGTTTATGTCAACTCTATTTTGGAGGACGTGAAATGGTTGGGCTTTGAGTGGGAAGGAGAACCACGATTCACCTCCGATTATTTTGACATACTTTACAACTTTGCCGTAAAGCTGATTCAAAAGGGTTTGGCCTACGTTGACGACCAATCGGCAGAGGAGATTGCTTCACAAAAAGGTACTCCAACCGAACCCGGTAAGGAGAGCCCGTTTCGCAATCGTACCGTTGAAGAAAATCTGGAATTGTTCGGGGATATGAAGTCGGGCAAGTACCGGGAAGGGGAGAAGGTATTGCGTGCGAAAATCGACATGGCGCATTCCAATATGCACATGCGCGATCCACTGCTTTACCGCATCAAACACGCAGCACACCACCGCACAGGAAATGATTGGTGCATTTATCCCATGTACGACTTTGCCCACGGACAGTCCGACTCCATTGAAGAGATCACACACAGTCTGTGCACACTTGAGTTTGAAGTACACCGTCCCTTATACAACTGGCTGATTGAGCATTTGGAGATTTATCCATCCCGTCAGATTGAGTTTGCGCGATTGAATTTGAACTACACGATAATGAGCAAGCGCAAATTGTTGTCGCTTGTGGAGCAAAAGGCGGTTGACGGCTGGGACGATCCGCGCATGCCAACAATTTCGGGACTGAGGAGAAGGGGATACACCCCCGAATCCATTCGCAACTTTTCGGAACGGGTGGGGATTGCCAAGCGCAACAATGTGATTGACGTTGGCTTTCTTGAGTTCAGTGTGCGTGAGCACCTGAATCGGATTGCGCCTCGCGTCATGGCCGTATTGAACCCGCTCCGACTGGTTATTTCAAACTACGATGAGGGCAAGGTGGAAATGCTCGAAACCATCAACAATCCTGAGGATGAGTCGATGGGCTCACGAGAATTACCTTTTTCCCGGGAGCTGTGGATTGAGCAGGATGATTTCATGAAAGAAGCACCCGGTAAAAAGTATTTCCGACTGGCTCCCGGATGCAGTGTTCGGTTAAAGTCGGCCTACATCATCACCTGCGATGGTTTTGATGAAGACGAAAACGGAAATGTAACTACCGTATATGCCTCATACCATGCCGATTCCAAGAGTGGATCAGACACCAGTGGAATCAAGGCGAAAGGGACCATTCATTGGGTGTCATGCCAGCATGCATTCGATGCAGAAGTAAGGCTGTACGACCGACTGTTCAACGATGAGAATCCCGACGGACATAAAGACCGTGAATTCATGGAGTTCCTGAATCCCGATTCGCTTTCAATCGTTCAGAACTGCAAGTTGGAGCCAGGTCTGGCATCCGCCAAACCGGGTGATGGTTTCCAGTTCCAACGACTGGGGTATTTCTCGGTAGACAATAAATACAGTCTGCCCGGCAAGCCCGTTTTCAATCGAACCGTGACGTTGAAGGATGGTTGGAAGAAGTAAAGAATGAATGAAATAAAAAAGGGGCGCGGAGCCCCTTTTCATTACACATTTGTACCTCAAAGTTTCAATAACGTGAAACTGTAAGCCGTTTCGCCATTTGGCTTCCGGGTAGTGTACCAGCCCCGGTGAAAGTAGTGAGATGTCGAACTAAACTGAAGATAGATTTAAAGGCGTATTCAAACAACCGTTAAGAGAATGGTCCGTACATCGAAATCAGGTTACTTATCCCCATCTTCGTTTTTCAAGCCCCACGTTTTTTGATTCTTCACATCAAAAACTCGGTATTGATAGCATCCTGAAACCATGTCTTTCCAACTCCTGTCCGCGTCTGTTGGGTCCTTTGAAAAGCAGTATCCTTTTCCTCCGTCTGCTCCCCATTTGGCCACTGTTTTCCATGGATTGCCGGCTTCTCCCAAAAGTTCGTCGATATTGTCAGTCGCTTTAAAAACGGCATTGACAAAATCCCTTGCTCCGTGGGTCCATTTATCAGGAGTAACTTTTTGTCTTTGAAGGATCATCCTGTCAACCCATAGGCCATCTTCTCCATTGGTTTTCATGTACAGATAATGGATTTCAGCTACATAATCATTTTGCTGATGAACATGATCGGTCCCCAGTTCAATTTTGTACATCTTGGCGTCTTCCAACGTACCTTCCGTTACATAATTAAGCATGGGCCAGTTTCTTGGTTTTTCTACCATTTTTCCCAAATAGGGCTTGTCCGGAGATCCCCAATGAGCAAAGATTTTAATCTTGTCCTTGGTTCCCGTATTCTCCATTCTTTTATCCTTCAGATCAATGATGACCCTGTAGTTGTAGTGAAAGTCTGGAGAGGTGAGGTTGAGTATTTCACTCTTGCTTTCGGTACATTCTTCTACCTCTGATTTGTCTAGGTCAGACATAAATCCACTGGCCCCGATAAGTACCAAAGCAAGTGATGAAATGATAATGTGCTTTTTCATTTTTTGATGTATTATAAGTTATGAGTAAGTCAGAAAAATTATTTCTCACGAAAGAGAAGTTAAGTCACCTTTTCACCGCGTATGGGACCTTACAGTTTCGATAACTTGAAACTATATGCCTTTTCGCCATTGTGTAACTGAGTAGTATACCAGCCTGATGAAAGTCGAGAAATATCGATTTGATTAAGGCCGTATTGCAGGGTTGATGTTTGAACAATTCTGCCCGTCATGTCCACAATTCGCAGTGTAGTAAAACCTTCGTTCTGCGTTTGAATATCCACGGTCAGTTGGTCTTGAGCAGGATTAGGATAATATTCGAATTTCAAATCTTCCATTTCGACCTGACCTGTTGTTACGATAATCTCAACTTGCACAATGCATGTTGTCGAATTTCCGCTGTCGTCAGAAATCTGAATAGGAACCGAAGTTGTGCCTGCGTCACTAACGTCAAATGCTTCATTGGGGAATGAGAACGAGGCGTTGCCACAGTTGTCGGTTACTTCCAGTTGGCTGTTGATCATTGCATAGGTCAAAACGAACAAGTTGGTATTACTCGATAAAGTGTCGACAAACGAGGGACAAACAATCACTTCCGGTGCAGTATTATCGTCGGACACGACCGTGAATGAGGCCGACGCCTGGTCACCACATTGGTCGGTTATAGTTGCGATGTAATCACCAGCCCCCAAATTGTAGATATCGGGGTCAGTTTCGCCGTTATTCCAGCTGATGGACAACGGTTCAACGCCACCTGTTGCATAAATAGCCACGATTCCATCGGTCGATGAAGGACAGGATGCATTTTCCACATTTCCGGTAATAGAGAACGACTCAACCGGAGAAGTGTTTAAATTGAGGTAAAAGTATCCTGTGTGATTTTGATAGCCCTCAACAATGATTTGATAGGTTCCGGGGCAAAGGATGGTTTCAATCTGTGAGGTGAAATCAATTCCCGGATCAACATCGTCATTATAGGTGATCACGTTTCCATCGTTGTCCAAAAGCATGAGGTAAGTGTCAAAATCACTGTTGACTGTGTTCATACTCACTTGTGCCGATTGAGTGAGCTCAAAACTGTAGTACACATCATTTGATGGGTTGTTTCCACCGTTGTCATGATATACACTCGCGGTTGTTTGGACACCATCCACTACTGCTGTAGCATTATAAGTGAATCGTGAATCATTGTTGCTCATTTGTCCGAATCTGAGCGGAGCAATGGTGCTTTCACCGGCAGAGTATCTCCAGGTGACAATGGGTTTGCATGTGTAGAAATCCACTCCCACGGCTCCAACGTGTATTCCATCATCTGTCCCTGCCCAATTGCTGTACCAGGTACAAGGCCAACGTTCATTGGAGACCATATTATTGGAAGTTTGATTCACGGCACTCGCATAGATATAGGCATCATCTCCGTCATCATAGGTACATCCCGTGACGTCATCATTTTCCCAACCTTCAATAAAGAAGGATAACGTAGCATTATGTGGTATTTGCCACGCGTATCCATGGCTGTAGTAGCCATTGTATTGTCCCAGACAGTTGCCAAGCACACAACCATTCCATGCGTAGCATCCGGAAATCCATTGACCATCGCTGAATGAGCCGTGAAGTTTAAGTGTGGGTTCTACATTATCGGTGGTTTTTCCTCCTGTGACGGCCGCACCGTATTCCCAAACTCCAATTTCAACGTTGATGTTGTCGTTTTCAATTTGCGCATGCATCCATGTGCTTGTGCAAGTAAATAAAATGGCGAACAAATGTGTAAATAGTGTTTTCATAATCAAGAGATTTAAAATTGATGGTTCAAATCTCCTGAAGCTTTGTTGAGAGGGGTTGGACTGAAATTGCAAATGCCAGGACTGGAATTGCACTCAATGACAAAAAGCAGATAATCAGGATCTTAAAGAGGTGGGTGCGCTGCCAAATTTAGCTTTAAATGCCCTTGTGAAATAAGAAGGATCTGTAAAACCGGCTTCGTAAGCTACTTCCGAAACGGATAAATTGGAGGTGGTAAGAAGGTCGTAGGCGACTTGTAATTTCACATCTCGAATGAATAGCGTAGGGGATGATCCGGTGAGTGCCTTGAGCTTTCGATAAAATTGCATTTTGCTCATTTTCATGTCGGATTCTAAATCGGGAATTTGAATCTCTCCTTCAGGTATCCTTCGTTTAATGTGATCGATAAGATCATCCAGGAATTGTGCCTCCAGAGTATGCTGAGTTTCTCTGAATTTTTCTTTTGCTACTGCATAACCCGCGTACTTTTCCTTCAATAAAGCTCGGGTCTTTACCAGGTTTTCGAGTTGGATAAACAACTCCTCCCGATTAAAAGGCTTGTTGAGGTACACGTCGGCACCCGACCTTAATCCGGTGAGACGGGCTTCGGTAGTGGACTTTGCCGTCAGCAGGATGATGGGGATATGACTTGTTCGCTGATCGGTTTTCAATGCTTCGCATACCTCGTATCCATCCATTTCGGGCATCATCACATCGCTAATGATGACGTCCGGAATAATCTCAAAAGCCCGGTCCCTTCCGGCCAATCCATTTACTTCATGGAAGAATTGATAGGTGTCCTTTACCAGCCCCCCAATGTAAGTGGCGATATCCAGATTGTCTTCGATGAGCAGGAGTACTGGAAGACCGTCGTTTTCAGACATATCTTGATTCTTGGACACCATGCTTTGAGTGGGACTTTTTTCTACTTGTTGATACGGAATATGTATCGTAGGCTCAGAAATCAGAGTTGTTGCTGATTCACCTTCAGCGGTAATAGGTAAAATGACGATAAAACGAGTTCCCTTGCCAGGCTCGCTGTCCACTTGAATACTGCCCTCAAAGAGTTCGACGAGTTCTTTGGTGAAGGCCAGACCGATTCCGGTGCCTTCATTCTTAAGTCCGGATTTGTGCGACGATTGATAGAATCGATCAAAAACATGCGCCGATTCCTCAGTCGACATTCCTATTCCGGTGTCGGTAACGGCAATATGCAATTCTTCATCTTTCGACACCACGGACACTTCGATCTTGCCTCCTTCGGGAGTGAATTTAAAGGCGTTGGAAAGCAGGTTATTGAGAATCTGATTGATTTTATTGGGGTCAAAATCCATGAGGACTTCAGAAACTCCAAATTGAGTATTGAAGTTGATCTTTCGCTGCTGCGACAACACTTCAAACGACTCACAGATACTTTGAATGACGGGAATAACGTCTGCAAATACGACCTCTTTTTCCAAATGGTGTGACTCTGCCTTGGACAAGTCGAGCATCTGGTTAATCATAAAGAGCAACTGTGAGGCATTTCGTTCAATCAATTTTTTAGGTTGATCCTGGTTTTCAATGGTCTCGGCCATTCCCAGAATTACCGTGAGGGGAGTGCGAAATTCGTGGGTGATATTGGTGTATAGTTGAGATTTTGCGAGGTCGAGTTGGCGAAGGTTTTCGGCTTCAGACTTTTCGACTTGTCGGCGCAATTGAAAACTGTAAATGGAATAAACGGCAAGGGCCGCAATAACCACGTAAAGTGAATAAGCCCACCAAGTACGCCACCACGGAGGAAGGATAATCAGATCAATAGATTGTATGTTGTCCGACCAAATTCCACTGCGATTGGTGCAATTCACCTTTAACTCATAAGTTCCCGGGTCCAGATTGGTAAAAGTGAAGCTGCGCTCCTGTCCGATGTTTTGCCACTCTTTGTCAAATCCTTCCAACCAATACCGATATTCCAACTGATCTGCAGCTCCGGGCTCCAGACCGCTCAGTTGAAAAGATACTACCTTTTGGTAATAATCAAGAGTAACTCTCGATGCGGATGAAATGGGAGCGTCGAGAATTTTCTCTTCCGGACTGTATCGGTATAGTTTGTTGTCCAGTTGAATCTCAGTAATAAACGTTTTCGGCTCAAATGGACTGATAAACAGCTTTTCAGGATTGAATAAGTTGATGCCTTCTAATCCACCAAATGCAATACTACCGTTCGCCGATTGTGCATAGGACCGTGTATTGAATTCCGCCGACTGCAAACCGTCCCTTGCCATGAAATTGCGGGTAGTGAATGTTTCAACATTGAATCTACAAATCCCTTTGTTGGTGCTGATCCATATATTTTGGCCACTATCGGGAACTACACCGTATATCGTATGGTCGGGCAGACCGCTTTTATCGTCAAAATGATCGCAAAGTCCTGTTTCACAATCGAAGCGATCTAATCCATTGCTGGCCGTTCCAATCCACAGGTATTTTTCGGGATGTACAGGATCAAGGCACATACTCTTAATCACATTCGAACTGAGGTGATTGGGGCTGTCTTCTTGAGCTGTGTATGACGTAAACTCTTCGGTTGCAAGGTCATACTTAATCAATCCACTGAGCGTCCCAATCCAAAAAGTGTTGGGATCTCCCTGAACAGTGGGGTACACATGACCGCCAAACTCCTTCTGAATCATAAGATCGTCAAACGAATGGGCAAAGTACTCCCCGGTTTCGGGATTGAATCGGCCAAAGGTGCTTGCCGTTGTGATCCAGTAGTTCCCTTCCATGTCTTGGGTCAATGCGAAGACCCCATGGACTTTCATGTGTTCGTAACTGGTCATTTTATGCAGCGGATACCAACGGGAAAAGGTCAATTGAGCCTGCCGGTAGGTCAATCGCAGCAGCCCAAATTGCGTCCCGGCCCATAGAATGCTGTCGCCTTCCGTCTTAATGAAGTTGATATAAAATCCTTTCTCTTTGGATATTTCCGGGAGATTTAGAAATTCCTCCGGAAAATTGACGTGCTGAACACTATCGACTTTAGAATTATAATAATAGAGCCATGGTCTTCTCAATCGGGCAAACCAAATGTTGTTTCCCTCGTCGACGGCTAGAGGATAGGTGCCAAATGTGGGGATTTTAACAGCGTGCGGAGGCGAGTCAAACAATTGAGCATTGGGATCAATCTTATAGATTCCAAGTCCGTTAGTACCGATCCACATTACCCCGGCCTGATCTTCCAGGAAAGACAACATTCCGCTTTCAATAGGTGGTATAGAGGGTTGATCTGTGTCCAGTGGAGCAAACAGGATTTTTCCACTTTCGGGAATAACTACGGCATTGGCGCTCTCAACTCCGGATCCCAGCCACAATCGCTCATGAGTGTCCACATAGGTGTGCGACCTTAGTCTGACCATACTGGTCTGATCTTCAATGTGGTAGGTCTGGATTGTTTCTCCGTCAATAGCATGTATAGCATGGCTTTGCGTTATCCACACGCGGTCGTCATTGCTCTTCGCTAACCCCTGAAAGTACAGGGACTCCTCGGGCAGAATTTGCGATGTGGTCAATGGACTCATGCCCACGTTCACTGGAGGAATGAGCCAGTGCACGGTCTTCAATTTTGGATATTCATCAAATGGAATAACAGCCATTCCGGAAGTGCAGTTAATCCAAATTCTACCTTGTCCGTCGATTTCTATTTCCCGCGACCTGCTTTCGATGGTGCTTCCTACAGGAATCTCCTCAACGATCTCTGCCTCCGCGGCATCATGATACTTGACATACACATATCCTGTTTCACTCACAAACCACAGATTGCTGTCCGGGTCTATTTTCAAATCGACGAGTTCGGTATTGGGCATAGGAAGGAGCTCCGAGAACGTGCAGGTTCGTGTGTCGAAGTACTGCAAGCCCCCGTTTCCGGCAGTGATGAGTTTTCCGTTGGCCGCCTTTTCAATGGCCCGTATCACACCACGTTCTGCACCATCCAACCCCGAGCGTGAAGGGCGAAAGTGCTGAAAGGCATAGCCATCAAATCGATCCAGACCACTTGGTGTTGCCACCCAAATAAAGCCAAGGGAATCTTGCAGCATATCGTAAACCAATCCCTGGGATAATCCCAAGTCATCCGAGAGTCGTTCGATTTTTAGATGTGCATTTTGCGACAAACCGCCAATGGACGAAAAAGCGGCAAACAAGATGATAAGCAACACTTTATGAGAGCTTTTACACGGGGTGTGATCGCCTTTCCATCGAGTACTCGAACGGAATTCGGTTAAGGTGTGCGCGTCCAATTTCATCAACCTCGAAAGGTATGAAGTAAAGCGTGAATTGGGAAGAATTCTATGTCCACATCAAGAAGTACAGACAGGTAAAAAAGACACTCAATGCCAGGGTGATTCTTCCATGACGTCGGGAATGATTGTCGTATTTCTTAATGGTGTGTCCTAAGTAGGTTTGAATCGAGGCCAGCAAAACATAAGCCCCGGCGATGATCCCTACAATGGCTCCAAGTGCTGAAATGTAGAGTAACACAGTATTACCGGAGCTCAACGAGGTTTGTCTGGCCGATGCTTCCTGGTGTTTGTTCCGTACCGCTTTAACATCTTCCACATCGAGTTCTACACCTTTGTCTTTGAGGATTTTTACGGCAAGTGCCACGTCCAACGGCGACCATTCATGCGACTTGATGATGACTTCGCGCAGTTCTTCTTCACTGAAACTGAAGATGAAATAGTCTTTGTCTACACTTTCTAGCTCTTTGTTGGCGCGCTCTTCGACTAGTTGGTCTGCACGATCTACCTGGTCAGACGGGATGTGTATTTGATGAATATCAATTAATTCTTCAACATCACCTTCAGGATGTCCAATGCTTCGTTGAAATTCAACTCCGCCTTCAGTCAGCATTGTACAAAGCATATCGGCCATGGCCTCATCCTGAAACTGGCGGTAAAGGGTATGTTCAGTTTCCATCTGAATCAACGGGTTTTTGCAGAATTCCGGCCAATTCTCGTCCGGAAATATTATGTAACAACTTGCCTTCGTGCGCCACGCTCAACCCACCGGTTTGTTCGGATACGACAATAGCAAACGAATCGGTAAGTTCGGAAATGCCTAGGGCAGCACGGTGACGCATACCCATGCCCGGATCGAGCTTGACATTGTCGGAAACGGGAAGCACGCCGCGCGCCGAACTGATTCTTCCGTTCTTTACCACTACGGCACCATCGTGGAGGGGAGAGTTCTTGAAGAATATACTTTCCAATAATGGAGCCGTGAGCGCTGCATCTATTCTCGTGAAGGAAGAAATGAAATTCTCGGGATCTGAGCTGTTGGCCACCACAATGAGTGCACCTGTACAGCTCAGTTGCATGGTTTCACAAGCACTCACAAGCGCACGAGTATCCTTGTTTTCCTCTGTTATAGTTCCGGGGAAGAGTTTTTGGATGAACCGCAGACTACGACCGCGAAATACATTCTGATTTCCAATCATCAACAGGAACTGGCGCAACTCGTTTTGAAAAACAATGAGCAACGCTATAACCCCAACTCCAATAAATTGTCCGAGGATCTCCTCCAGCATATTCAACTGAAACGCATCCACGAGCTTCCACAGCAGGTAAATGGCAAGGATTCCCAAAAAGATTTTAATGGCTACCGTGCCTCGAATGAGGTAATACACCTGATAGATGATGAAGGCCACCAGGAGGATGTCCAGCAAGTCGAAAAACGAAAAATGAATGAACCCGGTGATCATCAATGGTGTACGCTTAGGGCAAAGCTAACAATTTTGACAGCTTCCACCGCCTCTCGTACGTCGTGTACACGCAGAATAGAAGCACCTCTTTCCAGACACAGCGTATGGAGCACCGTGGTGCCGTTCAATGCATCATTTGGGCTTGTCCCTAATACTTTGTTGATCATCGACTTGCGGGAAACACCGCAAAGAATGGGACAACCGGGAACCGACCATTGATCCATTTCCATGAGCAGCCGGTAGTTGTGCGACAACGACTTCCCAAAACCGAATCCCGGATCAATAATGACGTTTTCAATTCCGGCTTCGTGGCAGCGGTTTACCATTTGCCGAATGGCCAGAGCTACTTCTTCAACGACATCACCGTAGGCCGGATTAACCTGCATGTTTTCAGGAGTTCCCTTCATATGCATGGCAACGTATGGAACCTTCATGGCAGCCACCGTCTTGATCATTTCCGGATCGGCGTGCCCTCCTGAAATATCGTTCACGATGCCAATGCCGTGGTCCACCGCCCACTTCGCCACGCGCGCGTGAAACGTATCGATGGAAAAGACCATTGATGGAAAGCGACTCATCAATTCACCCACGAAAGGGGCAAGCCGATGGATCTCCTCGTCGGCCTCAATTCGTTGGGCCCCGGGACGACTGCTTTGTGCGCCCAAATCAATAATATGAGCACCGGCATCTACCATATCGGCCACCCGAACTACCGCCTCATCCACGGAGTTGAGCGTGCCTCCGTCATAGAATGAATCGGGGGTAAGATTGAGAATGCCCATGACGGCAGGTGTGGATAAATCCAGGGTTTTTCCGTTGCAATTCATCTCCAATTTCTTGTTGCTTACGTTCATCACGGCTATACTTGCAATGCAAAATAAACGATTCGATGGGAGCGGAGAAAACAAGCGGTCAATATGATGAAGTAATTGAACATTGTCAGGCCATTTTCAACAAGAAAATGGTGGACTATGGCAGTTCCTGGAGAATTTTCCGTCCGTCGTCGCTTACCGATCAGATTTTCATCAAGGCACAGCGTATTCGCACCATTCAGGAAACGGGAGCCAATAAGGTGGGCGACAATATTGAGTCGGAGTTCATGAGTATTGTGAACTATGCGGCCATGGCGCTGATTCAACTCGAACTCGGGGCGGGGGAGGACAACGACCTGAGCGCCGATGATGCGGCCCGGTTGTATTCCAAGCATGTGGCGTCGACCAAGAAACTCATGATGGATAAGAATCATGATTATGGCGAAGCGTGGCGCGACATGCGCATCAGCTCACTGACCGATCTTATATTGGTCAAGTTGCTGCGTATTAAACAAATTGAAAACAACGACGGAGCTACATTGATTTCGGAAGGAGTGGATGCCAATTATCAGGATATCCTGAACTATGCAGTGTTTGCCCTCATACGTTTTGCAGAGGGCACAGCCGCCTGAATTCATCCAAAACAAGCTGTTCAAACATTCTCCCGTGACGATCGTTAATGCGGAGTTAAAAAAGTATCTTTCGAACGGCTCACACCATAAGTTTGTGGCCGGATTAAAGCTCTAGAATATGAAGTTGATACTCACGATAAGCCGCATCCTGGTTGGATCCCTGTTTATTGTTTCCGGATTGATTAAGGCGAATGACGCCCTTGGATTCAAGTACAAACTGGAAGAATACTTCGAACCCGGCGCCCTCAATCTGACCTTTTTAGAACCTTTTGCTCTTGAGCTGGCGATTTTCGTTTGTGTTGCAGAGGTATTGCTCGGAATCGCATTACTTACCGGCGCCAAGGCAAAACTCACTGCAGCACTGTCGTTGTTGATGATGCTGTTCTTCACCTGGCTTACCTATTATACGCATACATGTGATCCACATGGAGTGACTCAGGTCGTGAATGCTGCGGGAGAGGTTGAAGAAAT
>JAGQVX010000029.1 GCA_020437755.1 Flavobacteriales bacterium | reverse complement strand
ATCAACTGCTCAGAAAAGAGGATTAAAATGGAAGGCAGAGTAGAACGTGGGATTAAAGGAATACCGGAATAAGACCACCTGGAAACTGGAGTGATATTATTGATGTGATCAATTTCACGCAAAGCCGCAGAGCCGCAAAGAGAGGATTATGACTGAAAATGAACTATCAAAATCAATTGTAACCACAACCAATAACCTTTGCGCCTTAGCGCCTTTGCGTGAAACAAAAAAAATGGAACTCATGACGTCCGTGCGTACTTAAACTCATCACCAGCTGCTCAGAGTAGGGGGCCAGAAAAGAGGAAAGAGTAGAACATGGGATTAAAGGAAGTCCAAAATCTGTTCATGTCTTAATTGGGCGTACCAGCCCGGAAGTCAGGAAGTGTATTTCAGCAAATGAACTTGATAATGCTGAGGCCTGCTTTGAGCTTATGGGAATGTAGAATATGCAGGCATCCGCCAAATGCACTACCTCCACAACCGCACTCACCACTCCATGTCCTGCACACGATCTTCCACAAGTTGAAACGTGCTGCCATCAAAACACCATGTCCCCTCCGCACGGAAGAAGTGCAAAACTTCACCTTCTTCATCCCAATCATACCCGTCGTATCGATAGGTGAGTAGCCGGGTATCGCGGTTGTAGTGTAGATCACACAAGGGGTGGTCGGTTGGGATCAGACTGCTTGTGGTGCTGCTAAAGCTCCAGGATATGTCTATGTCTCCGGCAAGGTCTATCACACGTGCTTCCGAACCCCAAACGGCCTCAAAACTTCGTGGTCGACCTCCACTCGTTCCCAATACGAGGTAGGTTTGAAAGGGAACCAAAACGATAATGCTGTCCAGGTGAAAGTCGAACACTGCCCAATCCTCAATGAACTCATTCTTCCCCGAAACGGTATTGGGCAGCCGAATCACATTTTCGTAAAACGGATTGCAATAGGCACCACAGCTTTCTCCGGCAAACTGATAAACAGTCCACAGAGAATCGGGTGAATAGAGATGATGTGCGTGGTCCCAATGCATACCCTCTTCTTCCGTCACACAACCGCGCAAGGAGTCTAATGCCATGGATACCAGCACCGAATCTGAAATCCGGGTGTAGTGCTGCTCGATGAATTCGGAAGGTTCACATTGCTGCGCGCTCAAAAGCGGTGCACACATGGTGAATACCCCGATAAATGTTGCATGAAGCAGGAACAAGATCCGGTTTACGTAGCCTCGGTTACCATTTGGCTTTATGCCATAATATTGATTATAAAAAGCACCACCGCTACCCATATAATAAACACCAACATTACTGCTGCAATGCGCAACATTGCACTTGAATGGTGATGGACGTGAAAGGGTTTCTTCCATAATCGGGCGTAAATCAACTCGTTGGCAAAGCCTGAAAGGTAAATTTTTCGAGCGAGAAAACAGAGCGGAAATGACGTGTTTGGAATGGAAAATTCAAATTGTAAAATTCAAAATGGAGGAGTCAGAGTGGGGTGGTAGGACCGTAAAACCGGTGGCTGAGCGGAGCCGAAGCCATAATGAAAGGTTGCACTGTACCATATGTTCGTTTCGACTACGTCCAACGACCAGTTACGCCCGAAATTTTCATGAGCTTTGAAAATCACCCAACAAAAAAAGTCCCGATCGTTATCGGGACTCCTTAACCTTAACCAAAATACTTAACTACTATGTTTAACCAAACCTCTTGCAGAAGCAAGAGTAAATGAAAAAACTACGCGTTAGCGTGTTGTATTAAATACAATCCAAATGTAGATTACCCCCTCGTTGCGGAGTGTAAGAACCCGGCCCACAATGCCGTAAGAATTGCCGACGATTGTCGGTTGCCGCCATGAACTAATCCTTGAAAATAGCGCTCAAGAAGTTTTCGTGCCACGTGCTGTGGCCATTTTAAACGCCTTCAATATCGCCGCGCTTTACCCAGCCCACGCTGCCATTGGCAATGGTAATCTCCACCCAGGCTTCCTGTTCGCGGCGCAGATACACTTTGGTGCCTTCATGCAGCACAAAGACGGTTTGATCGCCGTTGGGCTGATTCAGCACATCAACTTTCGCCGGCATTACGATCGCTTCCGATTGATCCTTAAGCCTGTCCGTAGCCGCATCTCCGCCTATGTAAGCGATGATAGCCGTGAGCAGCAACAAGGCGCTACCGGCCAGTGCCATCCGACGAGCGGCACCTGGGCGCGACAAGAGATACAAGGCTGCCAGCAAGGCCGACAAGAACATCGCGGCAATGGCGCTCCAGGTCCACATCGAAATCGTATTGGCCGATACCAGGTTGTCCACCACGTCATCCACGCCCAGTGAAGGCAGCGCGTCGATTTTGTCTTTTACGAGCTGGTTGGCAATACGCAGATTGGTTCGCGCGTCTTCATCGCGTGGGTTGATATCCAAAGCGCGTTCATAATGCAGAATTGCATGGGCTACATCGCCGAGTTTATAATACGTGTTGCCCATATTGTACTGCAACTCCAAAGAGGTATGAGTCTCTTCAATCTGTAGGTACAGGTCGCGCGCGGTGGTAAAATCGCCGGCTTCGTACGCAGCATTGGCGCGGGTGTACAGTTCGTCCACGTCGTTGGCCATTGCGCCTAGCACCGCCACCATTAAAGCTATCGCAATCATCCACTTTTTCATGCCTTCTCGATTTTTTGAATGATGGAATGGGCATCCGCCAAATGCTGATTTACCGCTCCCGAGACGATGGGTGCGAAACGGGCCATTTCACACGTGGTGAGCAACTCCGAGAACTCCTGTGCCAATGTGCCATTGGTGCGTTCGGTGAGTACGTTTTTAATGCGTTCTCCGGTCATTTCCGACAACGGAACATTGTATTTCCCACCTATGTACTGGGTGAGTGCGCGGTAAAGCTCGCTGTAGAATTCGCGTCCTTCGCCGGTTTGGGCTATTTTTTCGGCATTCGCCAAATGCTTTTTGGCAACTTTGCCCGCATTTTTCATGCGCGTTCCCACCACATCAGCGCGTTCCTGTTCTTTGCGCTTTCGAATAAATACCAATGCACCAAAGGCCAGCCATGGAAGCGACATCAATCCGAAGAATCCCACGGAGCCAAAGAAGTGAGTGCTTGGCGGTACGAGCCGGGTGGCGCCGGTTTTCAAAAACAAAATGTCCTGATTCAGAATGTTGACATCGGTCTTGCTGTTGTACGTGTAGGTTTGCGTGCCTTCGCCATCGCCGCGGGCTACGTCAAATACAAAATCGGGAGTAGACCGGGTAAGGTATTTCTCCTGTTTGTAGTCAAAATAGCTGAACGTAATCCCATCCATCTGAAACGATCCGGCCGAGCGGGGAATGACTACGTACTCAAAGGTTCTGGATCCACTTTCACCATACTGGTTCATGCGGATATTGTCTTTTACTTTGGGGTCGAATACTTCAAAATCCGATGGCCAGCTGAGCTGCGGTTCCCCCAGCAATTTTAAGTTGCCTTTGCCGGAGATAGTGACTTCCATATTGAACGCCTCGTTGGATCGAAATGCCGACTGATCAATGCTGGTCTTCACCTCAATCTCGCTGAAGGTGCCCTTAGATGGCTCCGATGATGGAGGAACGGCCTTGACATTGACGCGAATGGGTGGGGCAGTGGACTCCACGGCCTTGGCACGCTGAAAAAATCCTCCCCCCAGTCGGGCGTCGATATTCATTCCTCCTACAGTAAGTTCACCACTGGTTTGCGGAAAAAACAAGTGGCGCTGAACGACGTACTTCTTAAAACTCACGCCATTGATGACCTCGTTGTCCCAGGTTTCGGATATATCCAGACTTTCCGACCAAAACCCTTCCGAGTCGTCAATGGTAAGCGATTGGGCAGATATGTTTCCGCGGTACTGACTATACACCCGCTGACTTACATACAAGGCGTACTCCACATAAAGGGGCTCACCCACATACACATTCCGATCGCTTACGTACGCCTGACAATAAAACTCGCCAAGGTTTTGTCCGGCAGCACCGCCGCCGGCCCGCTGTTCGCCAACCTCAATGGTGATGGCCTTGGATTTCAATATACCTCCCGAAGTGCGTGCCGTGGCCTCGGGGATGGTCAGCTTGCCTTTTTTCTTCGGACGAAGCCAATACGTTTCGCTGTAGCTGCGTGTTGTTGCTCCGTTTATAATCTGCATACTGTTGGAAATCGACGGACCCTGAACAATCGTGAAATCATCCAGCGCCGGAAGTCGGATTTCGCCCTGTGCATTTTGCAAGGTCAGGGTATATTGCAGCGTTTCACCAACCGACAGTGCCGTGCGGGTCACTGTGGCCTCCAGCGTTTGCGACTTGCCAACCCATGCCGCAGCCATCCATACCAGAAACACCAACCACTTCTTCATTACCAATCTTTTTCAATTTTTCCGCCCTTACCCTTCTTACCTTCCTTTTCACGGACCTTTTGCTGCACCGCAGCTTCGTTCATTTTCAACGATTCCAATATCCGCGCAGCATCCTCTTTTGAAATCTGCCCGGCCTTCACCTCCTGCTGTTCACCCTCTCCATTTTCGCCGCTCTTATTCTCTTGCTCCTGCTGCTCTCCATTTTCACCGTTCCCATTCTCCTGCTCTTGCTGATTCCCATCCTCACCGTTCTCCTTCTCTTGCCCTTGCTGATCTCCTTCTCCATCCTCATTCCCACTCTCATTCTCTTGCTCTTCCTCTTGCTCTTGCTCTTGCCCTTCCTCTTGCCCTTGCTCTTGCTCTTGCTCTTGCTCTTGCTCTTGCTCTTGCTCTTTCTCCTGCTCCTGCATCATTTTCCGGGCATACGCCAAATTATACCGCGAATCATCATCCTGCGGATTCATGCGCAGTGCATTCTTGAACGATTGTACCGCTCCTTCATAATCTTGCTGACTCAACTGGGCATTGCCCAAATTGTGCCAGGCTGCACCCTGCAGCTCCTTGTCGGTTGAACCTTCAATGACCTGTCGGAATGAATTGGCAGCCTCCTCAAAATTTCCTTGGCGGTATTGTGCGTCGCCTTTGTTAAACAGCGCGTCATCAAACTCGGGAGCTGCACTCAAGCTTTTCGAGTACAAGGAATCAGCCCAGGCAAAATTACCTTTGGCGTATGCCTCATTGGCCGATTGACCGTAGCGCTTCTCGTCCTGAGCATGTACATTCACACTCAGCGAGAAGAGGGCTATAAACAGAATCACATACTTCATGGCTCAGTCAATTATATGGATTTCGTGCGACCAGCGCTGACTCGAGGGCAAAATCAGGGAGTCGGCCAGCAATAAAAGCAGTCCAATACCTAAAAACCACTGGAATCGATGCTCGTAGTCGGCAAATTGTACAGTTTCCAGTTCGGCTTTCTCTTTTTCGTTGAGCGCATTAACCAACTCATCGATGGCCACGTAGTTTCCCGTTGCTCTCACGAAAATACCATTTCCGGCATCCACGAGCGACGTGAGCATGGGTTCGTTCAAGGCACTCACCACGGTTTTGCCTTCCTGGTCCTCTTTGAAGCCAATCTGCTTCCCACGGTTGTTGAATTCAGGTATCGGGGCTCCTTCCACCGATCCCATACCTACCACATGAACCTCCATGCCCTGTGATGCCGCGCGTTCCACGGCCGACAACGCATCATCTTCGTGGTTTTCACCGTCGGTAATGATGATGATGGATTTTTGGGAGGTGGATTCGGGATCAAAACTTTCCATGGCCAACTCTACCGCTGCCCCAATGGCTGTTCCCTGGACCGAAAGCATGTCGGTATCAACGCCCGAAATAAACATCTTAGCAGCTTCATAATCCGTGGTAATGGGCAATTGCGTGTACGCATTGCCGGCAAAAATGACCACCCCAATACGATCTCCTCCCAGTCGGTCGATAATTTGGTTGATCGACCGCTTGGCGCGTTCGAGTCGGTTGGGCTCAACGTCTTCCGCGAGCATGCTGCGGGAAACGTCCAGACAAAAAATAATGTCAATTCCCTGAGTGGTGACTTCTTTCAGCCGAGTTCCTATTTTCGGATTGACCAGTGCCAGAATCAGGAAGGCCACGCCAAATTTGAACAGCAGAAACTTCAGCACGGTTCGGGTTGAGGAGATGCCCGATACCATGTGTCCGGCGAGATTGGCATCGGCAAAACGCGCAATTCGGGCGTTTTTGCGGTACAGCACCCACATGTACAAAACGCTAATAGCCGGTATGGCGGCCAACAACCAAAATGCCCGTGGATTGTCAAAACGAATGGCAGGCACATATTTCAGAATGGCCAGGTAGATGCCCACAAAAGTCAGCCAGAACAGAATTTCCGTCACCAGCAATAGGATGAACATGCTCTTCGTGCGATATGTCGAGCGTCCGGTCATGGTGTTGATCTGAAAAGGGTTTGCTGCAGTCCGAAATCAATGAGCAACAATACAATGGCCCACCACAGGAAGGGTTTGAATTCCTCGGTATGTTGCTGGTATTGCGTCACGTTAAACTTAGTCTTTTCCAGGGTGTCGATTTCATCGTAAATGTTTTCGAGCTTCTCCTTACTCGTCGCACGAAAGTAAGCTCCCCCGGTCATCTTGGCTATTTCCTCAAGTACCTCCTCATCGATTTCGACCGGACGCAGTTCGTAGACATAGGATCCATCCGGACGAATAGCTACCGGCGTGGGAGCTTCACCGCGTGAGCCCACGCCAATGGTGTACACGCGAATGCCAAATGCCTCTGCAATGCGGGCCGCATCGATGGGCTGGATGGTACCCCGGTTGTTGACTCCATCGGTGAGGAGGATAATGACTTTGCTCTTCGCTTCACTGTTCTTCAGCCGGCTCACTGCCGTGGCCAGCCCCATGCCTATGGCCGTCCCGCCTTCAACAAGTCCGCTGCGAAGCTGCGACAGTTTCTCAAGCACCACACGGTGATCTGTAGTGAGTGGAACTTCGGTAAAGCTCTCGCCTTCATACACCACAAGTCCTACACGGTCATACGGACGTTCGGCAACAAATTCAGCCGCTACTTCCTTGGAATTGTCGAGTCGGTTGGGTTTAAAGTCCTTGCTGAGCATCGATGCCGAAAGGTCCATGGCCAACACAATGTCAATTCCCTCACGGGTAAGGTTTTCATGACTGGTAGCGCTTTGCGGACGAGCAAGAGCCAAGATTAGCAGCGCGAAAACGGCCATGCGCACCAGGTGCAAGGCGTGTCGGGCATACCCCAGCCAGCTTTCGGGGATTTCGTCAAAGCCTTCCAGACTGCTGTACTTTACCGATGTAGCTCCTTTCCAGCCGCGCCATGCGAAAAATCCGGAAAAGGGCAGGGCGAGGAAAAGCAGATAAAACGCGCCGGACCATTCATATTCAAAGGCGTGCCTGAATGATGTCCACAGCAACAAGGGCAGGAGCAATCCCACCAGTGCCGCAATCAATATGACCCACCGTTCCCTATTCATGGCTGTCGGTCACTTGGGTTTGGCGCACAAAATCTTCCACGGCACGCATCGCATTTTCATTGTCTTCGGGAGTGGGGCGGGATTTGGCAAACTTGGCGAGGTCGGCCAGTCGAAGCATTTCGCCGGCGCGGTTAACAAGCAGTTGCTCAAGCCCAAGCGACCGTAAATCGCTCATGATTTGGGCAGATGTTTCTTCCATCGCCTGCACGCGGAACCGGTTTTCGAGGTAGCGACGGAAAATATCCGTGAGTCGCGAATAATACCCCTTGTAGTTGCCCGATTGCCACACGGCATCGGCTTTCAGTTGCTTCAGTTCGCGCTCCGCAATCACATGGGCAGGCTCCACTATTTTGGGAGCTTGCTGCACTTCTGCCTCCGGGTGCATGTTTTTGCGGCTTTTTACACGTTTTATAAGCCATACGGCAATTGCGATAGCGGCCAGTCCCAGCACAATCCACAGTCCGTATTGTTTGAGGAAGTCGGTCAATCCATAACGGATGTCGCGGATGTCTTTAATGTCTTTGAATTCCTGCTCATCACCTATTTGGGGCTCACTCACCGTAAGCAAAGCGGCCGGAGTAAGCACCTCTCCGGAATCAACCCGAAAAACGAGCGGTCTAATGACGAAGTAGCCCGATTCAAACGAGGTGACGGTGAGGGATTGGGTTTGCGTGAAGTAATCTCCCGCCACGTCGACCTGAGCCAGCACGGTATCGATTTTCCCGGCTTCGAGGATTTCAATTTCGCGGGTCAGCGTATCTCCCAATTGCGGCCATACGACCGACCCTGTCGAAGCCGGATACGTCACGGAGAGCTGAACGGTAATCTGCTCACCAATGGCAATGCTGTCTTCCGAAAGTTGAACCAACGCTCCGGTTTGACCCCACATGCTGCCGGCTCCAAAAAGTGCTACGGCTCCTATGATCCACTGCTTCATCATCCGCGTTTCTTAAATAAGGTCATCAGGGGTTGAACGTAGGAGCGGTCAGTTGCCAGACTCGCATGATCCACGCCCGACTTTCGGAAGGTGTCGAGCAGTTTTTTGCGGTGGATTTTGCGCTGGATGCCAAATTTCTCGCGGACTGCAGCACTTGAGGAGTTAATCCATTTGGCTTGTCCACTTTCATTGTCCACCACTTTAACCAGACCCAAATTGGGAAGTTCCAACTCCGCCGGATCTTCGATGTGGAGCGCCACGATGTCGTGTTTCTTGTTCGCAATTTTCAATGCATCCTCAAATCCGCGATCTTCAAAATCCGACAGCACAAAGCAGATGCTGCGCTTTTTAATTACACCATTAAGGTAGTCGAGAGCGGCCTTGATGTTGGTGCCTTTGTGCTCCGCTTCAAAATTGATGAGCTCGCGGATAATGCGAAGAATGTGCGATTTACCCTTTTTGGGCGGAATGAATTTCTCAATCTGATCGCTGAAGAAAATCACCCCGATCTTGTCGTTGTTCTGAATCGCACTGAAGGCCAAAACGGCTGTGACCTCCGTGATGAGATGTCGCTTGAGTTGTTTGCGTGTTCCGAACGACTCACTTCCCGACACGTCCACGAGGATCATTACCGTGAGTTCACGCTCCTCCTCAAAAACCTTCACATATGGATGCCCCATGCGAGCCGTTACGTTCCAGTCGATGGTACGAATCTCGTCGCCATGCTGGTATTCGCGGTTTTCGCTAAAAGCCATTCCCCGACCTTTAAAGGCACTGTGGTATTCCCCGGAAAAGATTTGATTGCTCAAACCCCGGCTTTTGATTTCAATGGCCCGTACTTTTTTGAGTAACTCTGAAGTTTCCATGCGTCGGAATGAATCAAGGTACTTCTACGCCGTTGAGGATTTCAGTAATGATTTGTTCCTGAGTGATATTCTCGGCTTCGGCCTCATAGCTGATTCCGATGCGGTGGCGCAGCACATCCATACATACCTCACGCACGTCTTCGGGAATCACATAGCCCCGGTGGTTGATAAAGGCGTTGGCCTTGGCGGCCAGAGCCAGTGCAATGCTCGCACGCGGTGAACCACCAAAGTTGATGAGTTGCTTGAGGTGTCCCAGTCGGTAATCTTCCGGATTTCGGGTGGCGAAGACGATATCGACAATGTACTGCTCGATCTTTTCGTCCATGTACACCTCGCGCACGGTTTGACGGGCTCGTGTGATTTCCGCCGCGTTCACCACCTTGGAAGGTTTGGGAAATGCCGTAGCACTGATGTTTTGTCGGATAATTTTCTTTTCCTCTTCCTTTTGCGGGTAGCCGATTACTACTTTGAGCATGAATCGGTCAACCTGTGCTTCGGGAAGGGGATAGGTACCCTCTTGTTCTACCGGGTTCTGCGTGGCGAGGACCAGGAAAGGTTCGGGCAATTCGTAGGTTGTTGGACCTATGGTTACCTGACGTTCCTGCATGGCCTCAAGCAGTGCACTTTGCACCTTGGCAGGGGCACGGTTGATCTCATCGGCCAGAATGAAATTGGAGAATATAGGTCCTTGCTTGACCGTAAACTCCTCCTTTTTCTGGTTGTAAATCATGGTACCCACCAAATCCGCCGGCAGCAAGTCGGGCGTGAATTGAATGCGGTTGAATGAGACATCAATAGCCTCTGAAAGCGATTTGATAGCGAGTGTTTTGGCCAGGCCGGGAACACCTTCCAGAAGAATGTGTCCGTTGCTGAGCAGACCAATCAGCAGCTTACGGATCATGTCCCGCTGACCAACAATGGTCTTTTCCATCTCGCGGTTGAGCAGGTCCACAAATCGGCTTTCCTGTTCGATCTTTTCACTAAGTGCTCGGATGTCGAACGCTTGGGTGGTCGACATATCTGAAGCTCCGTTTTCCATCGTTGAATGTGTTTTACGCAAGTTCTATAACATCACCTCCTGTGAGCGGAGACTCAACTTGAGGTGTTGCCGGCATTAAGGCAGGCAAAAATGTTAAAATTCAACCGGCATCACAACATGCCGGTCCAAGTAATCCAACGACAAATTTCTGCAATCACTTGTCTGATGGCAATAAGCCCGCGTTAAAAGAAGTTAAGGCCAGGTTAAACCTGCGCGGGTCAATCAGTGGGCCCGACCTACAAATCGAACAACCTTTCCCCGGCCTCGGTGGTAGAGACCCTCATCGAGTTCTGTTTCCGTTTCTTCGATCAGTACGGTGTGCAATGCTGCAAATTGCTGTTGTATGCCCTCAACGGAAAACAAAAAATCGGCTTGTTGTGGTCCGCCTACATTAGGGTAGATTTTCTGCATCTCCAGGTGATCCTTACTAAAACCTTCAAGAATCACGGTTCCCTCCGGATTCAGTAGCGAGCAACACCGCTGGTGGTAGGAAAGCAAAAGGGGAGGAGGGAAGTGTGCGAAGATGAGTCCTATGGCGTCATACGACAAATGTGAAGCCTCAAGATCCTCAAAAGAACCCACTTCGTAAGAGATGGTTACACCCCTTTCTTCAGCCAGTCGGAGTGCCTTGTTTTTACCCTCATCGCTGATGTCAAAGGCATGCACCTCCCATCCCAGTTCGGCAGCGAATACAGCATTTCGCCCTTCTCCTTCCGCAGGCAACAACAACCTGCCCGGAGTGAGTTTTCGCAGTTCAGTCTCAAAAAAAACATTTGGCCTTGTGCCATAGGCATATTCCTGTGCACCATACCGTGAATCCCAGAATTCTTTCATAGTGCAATTTTAGGGAAGATGGTGGAGGAAGTGAACTTGGCGACTACAATTCCATCTGGAAATAGCGCTTTCGCTGTTTGTCACCCGTTGACCGGATATTTATATTCCATCGTTGGACCTTGCCATCACAATAACCTTTTCGGAAGAGCGTTCATGCATCAAACCTCGAATGACTTATGGAATAGATGTACTTAACCCTTAATTATTGAACCATGAAAAAAGTACTGTTTGTTGTTTGCCTGCTGATCCCCTCTCTCGCTACCCTGGCCCAAGAGAATAGCGCAGACGGTAAGAGGATGCGCTACGGATTTAATCTGGGCGTGAACTATTCCAATGTGTTGGATAATGACGAACTCCCCGACAACGCCACGCTCGTGAATGGCATTGGTTTCCGGATGGGACTATTGGCTGACATACGCGTTTTCGATTTTTTATCGGTTTCCCCCAAGTCGGAGCTTTCGTTCAACAACAGTAAAGTGAAATTTACCAATCCCGACGGTTCAAGCTCATCGTACGACGTAATGCCGATCAGCCTGGATCTTATGACGCATTTCACCTTTAAAAAGCACAACTCGAATCTTAAGCCCTACTTCTTTTTCGGTCCGGATGTCAAAATACCGGTATCCAAAAAGCCTGAAGATACGACCCGTTACTACACCAATCCCGACGTTGCCATTGACCTGGGTATTGGCGCGGAGAAACCTCTCACCCGCTTTAGCTTCCTGCCCGAACTCCGTTATTCTTTTGGTCTGTTAAACGTCAACCAACACCCACAGTTGAAGTTATTGAATGTGCATACAATATCCCTGGTGCTGAATTTTTTGGGATAGCTGGGGGTGAGTGCGAAGGCTCGGCAGCTATTTATAATTCCAACTTCCATGAAACGTATCTTTCTATCCGTCTCGGTGATTGCTCTTTTCCTAATGGGGTGGGCCAGGTATCAGGGTACGGATGATATGCCGCTGAATGTAGATTCGGTGCAAGACGGGGATATTATTTTCCAGACTTCCCGCTCGGCACAGAGCACTGCTATTCAATTGGCAACACATTCCCGGTGGAGTCACATGGGAATAATCTTCCGGCAAGATGGCGATTGGGCTGTTTTGGAAGCCGTGCAGCCTGTAAAAATCACTCCATTGGATGTATGGATACAAGGGGGTGAAGGCGCGCACTTCGCAGTGAAGCGATTGCGAAATGCATCTGAGGTTCTTGATGATTCAATAAAGTCTGCTATGCAGCAAATGGGAACTCAGTTTCTCGGTAAACCCTATGACATTTACTTTGAATGGAGCGATGAGCGGATGTATTGCTCCGAACTGGTGTGGAAAATATACCAGCGCACCACCAACATCGAATTGGGTAAATTGCAAGAGCTGGCAGATTTTGATTTGACCCATGAAGAAGTACAGTCGGTCCTCAACCAGCGCTACGGCTCCGATCTCCCTGTCAATGAGTTGGTCATTTCACCGGAGGCTATGTTCAATGCTGAGCAATTGGTGTTGGTTGTGGAAGGGTAGGGTGTTGTGATTGGGCTGTTTGATTGGCATACGTGTGTTTTCTTGGTGCTGTCTGCAGCGATTGCCGGAAAAGAAATGACCATGCACCATGAAACAAAGTTCACGAGATAAAACCTTCTTAACTTCTAGCCCTATTTTTGGAAATGACTCAAACCGTAAGCAAATCGCATAACGAGAACTGCGCATATTGTCAAAGTCCGATATCCGAGGATCAGAGCATATGTGTTGTTTGCCGTTTTCCCTTGAAAGGTACTGAAGAAGAGCAAGGAAGGTGATTGGGAGTAGAATGAACAAAGTGATTCCTTTTTCATATAGGACCATACTTAAAGATGAATCATTTTTGTCATGTCGTACCCCCTTTTAATTGGGGATTATTTGCGACTTCGATTCAGAGGTGTGTGCACTGAAGTATCCGAGTTTCGTGCCATTAAGATTGGTATATGGATTCGCTGGGGTTGACGCGTTGGTTGGGCCACCGAAGAGATTTCCAAAACTATTGTAGTAATCATAGACGTTTTCATCAATGCACTGCATTTTCACCTCAAGAGAATCTCCCGAACTAAGGTTAATGCCAAAACTTAATAGTGTGTTGGTATTCACTTGGCCATCCGACAATCGGTCATCGAATATTGTGGAACTTTCAAATGAGCCGTTTTTAAAAACGACAAAGCGGTAATAGTTAGGTTGTCCGGCAGGGTCATTATACTGTACCTTGATTCTGTATTGAGTCCCATTTCCAAATCCTCCTCCCGGTCCGCCTGCGGTTTCCCCTTCAATTTTCTCAACAATAAGAGAATCGAATGGCACTTGCGTAGGAACGACACAACGAGCGGTTATTAGTTTGCTTCCGGTTTGAATTTCCAAATCGTAGGACTTCGATGGCTCACAGATGAGACTCTCCATTTCATATCTTCCCGGTGACATTTCGGGGAGGTTGTAGGTGTTGCCATCCGAAACTTCGATTGTTACGTCGGCTAATGTCACAACAGGAAAGTCGTTGTCATCGTCGAAATTAACCGAGCTGGTGAGCAAAACTTGAGTACCTTCACTAGAACTAATATTAGCTTCTACAACCACTTGCGGGTCAGATGAGTTCAGGTCGAGATCAAGCTCTTCGGTACAACCCAAAAAGGTTATAGTGAGCAGAATCAAAACCATGTTTGTGCCTGGATTATTCTTCAACAGTAACATAGAAACGAACTTTATCACTTGATGTATCGGTAACTTCGTCAGCGGGGTCGCCATTAAGTAGCAGTCTAATGGTGTATTCACCAACTTCCGAGAAACTGTGGGCCCCTGATATGCCACTTGTAATGGTGCCGTCTCCCCAATCAATATCAGCATCTACATAATCCGAAGGAGGGGTGTCACCACAACTGCTTACGGAAATGCTTTCATCGATGGCGACGGTGGTTTTACTTACGCTCAGACATAAATCAACCGTGGCACGTCGGTTACTTTTTTTGCATGAAAATAATGCAATCGTGCAGATGAGTATAAGGGTTAGTGTTCTCATGTTAAAAATTGAAATTGTAAGTGATTGAAGGAACGAATGTGAAGAGATAGGTCATTACTGCAGTGGTTTTTGTGGGGTCATCGGGGTCCTCTTCAAAGTCTATGGTATAGGCGTTCTTTCTTCCGTATGCGTTGTAAAGGGAGAAATTCAAACTACTTTCGTATCGGTCATTCTTGCGAAATGACCTCGTTAATCCTAAATCCAGTCGATGGTAATCAGGCATCCGGTATCCATTGCGCTCCGTATAATAGAATTCGATTTCACCATTGATTTCATATTTACCACTCGGAAACGTTACGGCATTTCCCGTGTTAAAAACCCAAGTTGCTGAGATATCCCATTTATCATTCAAAGAGTAAATGGCAACGATTGAGACGTCATGCGTGGCATCTTGCCTGGCTGGATACCAGTTTCCTTGGTTAATTCCCTCGATTTGTCTCTCGGTTCTTGACAACGTGTATGAAACCCAGCCCGTGAAATTGCCTTTGGTCCGTTTCAAGAGTAGTTCTAAACCGTATGCTCTTCCAATACCATAAAGTAGTTCACCCTCGATGTGTTCATTTGCTCGAATTTCAGCGCCATTTTTTAAGTCGAGCTGGTTGTCCATGTGTCGATAGTAAGCCTCAATACTAAATTGGTACTTATTATTTTGAAAGTTTTGGAAGTAGCCAAGAGATAGCTGATCCCCTATTTCGGGTTTGACGTTGTTACTCGATGCAATCCATATATCCGTCGGTGTGGATGAATTAGAATTTTGAATAAGGTGAAGATGCTGGGTGTTGCGGGTCAAAGAGAATTTAATGCTTTGTGACTCACTGAGCAGCCAAGCGATAGATAATCGGGGTTCGATATTGAAGTACGAAGCCGCCAATTCTCCTGTGGCATAGTGCACCGAATCTATAGGGTTCCCATTTTCGTATGAATAGAAATCTCCGGGCCCGGTCAATCCAAAATGGGTACCACGTAGTCCCAGGTTAATGTTCCATTGCTTGTTCGGTTTCCATGTGTTTGCAACGTAGACACTCGATTCCCACGCGTACCGGTTTTGCAGTTCTGTTGGCACAATGTCTGAACCCTCAGAGACTTCTACTTGTCCAGGGGTTATGGTGTGTTTAATGGTTTGAAAGCCAAAGTCCAAGCTGTTTTTGTTGTTCAGAAAAAGCTGAAAGTCATGTTTCAAACTCCAATTTCTTATTATGGAGGTTAGACTAAAATCATCTACATCACGATTGATCTCAACTCGATAGTCATAATCTGAGAATATCAGGGAAGTATTGCTGAACAATTTATCGCTCCAAATATGATTCCAGCGTAATGTGCCGGTTGTATTTCCCCAATCAATTCCAAACCGGTCTGCGAACCGTATTACATCTCGTCCGAAATAGCCGGATATAAATAGACGGTCTTTTTTTCCAATTTTGTAATTCGCTTTTGCGTTGAGGTCGTAGAAGTAAAGCTGATTATTTGCCAAAGCGTCATTGCTAGAGAGTTTAAGGAATAGATCGGCATAAGAGCGTCGACCCGTAAGGATAAAAGAACCTCTTTCCTTAACAATTGGCCCTTGAACATTCAGGCGCGAGGAGATAAGTCCAATGCCTCCGCCAACATGGTAGTCGTTCAAGTCACCTTCTTTCATTCTGACCTCAAGGACAGAAGAAATACGACCACCGTATGCTGCAGGCGCCGTACCTTTCCAGAGTGTAACATCTTTGATCGCATCGCTATTGAACGTGGAGAAGAAGCCCAATAAATGATTTGGGTTATACACAACAGCCTCATCGAGCAGAATAAGATTTTGTGAACTATTTCCTCCTCGCACAAAAAAACCACCACTGCCTTCTCCTGTGGTTTTCACTCCGGGAAGAAGGGTTAATGTCTTTAGTATGTCTTGTTCCCCTAGTAAAACAGGTATTTTTCGAACTTCTTTAATCTGTAGCTTTTCCGCTCCCATTTGATGTGTTGTGATATTCTCATTTTCGAGTTCAGAGCTGATTTCGGCAGTGTTTAACGTCGTCGTTGTCGGCTTGAGTTGGATGTTCAATGTAATATCTGTTGTTTCAGTAATGTGAACCGTTTGAGATTCGTAACCCATATGCCGGAAAACCAGATCGGATTCTCCTGCTGATAATAAAATCGAATAGAAACCATATGCATTAGCGGATACTCCTGTGCTATGATCCGACTGCAGATAAACAACTGCTCCTGCGAGCGTTTCTCCAGTCAGCAAATCACTGATGGAACCGCTTATTGCAATTCGCTCCTGTGCTTGAAGGGCCGACAAACACAATAGCCCGACCATGAATAAGGTGAGTTTTATCATAATGGATGATCTGAACGACCAACTTACTTCATTTGCGAGTCGCCCTACTTTGTGTCTCGGTCAATGACAAAGTTTTATCGGAGAATGGCTCAATTTCTATCTGTTGTTTAACAGTAGCCTTACTTTTTTCTGATAACTAATTCCAATCGGGAGAGTCCTTCCACCCACCTCAATACTGGTTCCACGGTAGGATGAAATCTTATGGAAAGCAACAATGTATGAACGATGGATACGTATGAATTCATCTTCGGGAAGTCGACGGAACATCTTTCGCATGCTACTTAATGTTATTATCGGTCGCCCATCCAAAACATGAATCCGAATATAGTCGTCCATGGTTTCCATGTACGTTATACTTGCAAGGGTGATATTAATTAGTGAATACTCGGAGCGAACAGTCAAAACACGATTGTCATTGTCAGCACCGCTTTGATTTGCCACAAAGAGTAATTGTGCACGTTCGCATGCTTTGTTGAATCGGTCGTATTTAATTGGCTTCAATAAGTAGTCGGCTGCCTGAACCTCGAAACCGTCAATTGCATATTGGGTATGCGCCGTTGTGAAAATTACCATTTTACCTGTCGCATATTTTTTGTAAAACCGAATGCCATTGCAGTCAGGCATTTGGACATCTAAAAAAATAAGATCTACATGATTGCACTGTAAAAACTGGATTGCTTGGTCAAGATTTGTAAAGCAGTCGAGGAGTTTTATAAACTCATTTCGATTGGCAAACCTCCGTATTAGATCGAGGGCAAGTGGTTCGTCATCAATCGCAATAGCGTAAATCATGTTAATTCAATGTTCAATTGCACGGAATAGGTGTTCTGCAAGCGGCCGTGCTGCAAGGTGTATTTTCCAGAATAGGTCTGATCCAATCGTCTGATTGTGTTCCGTAAGCCAATTGAGTTTCCTTTCTCAGTTTCGGGAGTCGTTCTTATGTCGTTCGTTACTTTGAACTCAAGCGAATCAAAGTTGCTTTGAACATGCACGTCAATATGGCTTTTTTCCATTGTGCTGACCCCATACTTAAAAGCGTTCTCTACGAATGTGATTAATATGAAAGGTTCGATTTCTCCGAATTCCGTTTCTCCTGAAATAGTGTATTTGACTGTTGTGGTATTCGAGATTCGAAGCCGTTGTAGTTCAATGTAGTCTCCAATGTACTCCAATTCCTGTGAAAGAGGGACTTTTCGCTTTTCAGTATTTGCAGATACATATCGCATAACGGATGAAAGCTGACTGATGGCCTCGGCTGTGGTGTCTGCTTTACTTAATGCCATAGAGTAGAGACTGTTGAGCGTGTTGAATAAGAAGTGCGGGCTGATCTGAGCTCGCAAAATAGCGTTTTCTGCCTGTATTCGGCTTAGTTCGGCCAGTTGCCACCTTTCATAGATCACTAGAAGCGAAGAACCAACAATGGCAAGTGCAATGCGAAATAAGCCAATAAAAGCCATTGGCGACCTTTCATTTGCGTACCACCCATGATAATTGTCCTTCGGCAGCATCAGTTTTACCAGGACCATACCAGCAATAAAGACCACAACAACAGACAAAACGTATTGAAAAGCTTTTCGCTTCAGAAATAGTCTTGGGAATAAAAAGAAGTAATTCAAATAGAAAGTTATGACCATTAACAAGGTCGAGATGATAACAAGAGTGGTCGACAGGTTTGGTTCCGGGCTATGGTTACCTTGCTTCAGGGATAGAATGAGTATAATCGGAATTAGGATAAAGAATATCCCTAAGACTACATGGAGCAATAAGGGCTGTATACGTTTTTTATTCACTGATGAGGTATAATTTCGCTTAGCGGAACTAGACATCTGAGCCTCTCAATTCATGAAAAAAGCATCGAGATTTATTCGTCTAAGATAACAACCATGTTTCAGCCAGCCATAGAATTGTCGGAATATGGCTTTGAAAAATCGGGGAGTGAGAAATCGAGTTGTTCGATGAGTACAACTTAGCTTTCCAAATGAAGAAATTCAATATTGAAACGTTGAAACAGGCTTTTGAAAAAGGTGCTTTGGAATAGTTCCTCATTGCCGTGAGTGCAGCAAAATTGCAATCATTTCCCTACCTTCCCAATTCAAAATTTTCCCATGGCATTAGATTCCACACCCTACGTTGACAACAAGGCTTCAGGCGTGAAGCAACTTCGACAAAACAGTACGTTCCGGTTGTCTATTCAGCACCCCGATACGCGCAACAAACCGCCTCAGTACTTTTCGGGAAACAGGGGCAACTTTTGGGAGTATACAGCTCCTAATGGGGCAACCTGTGAGGTGAATCGCTGCATGAACAGCGATTTATTCGATCCGCATCCTTTTGATCCCAACGATGTGCACTCGGAAAATTACGAGGAGACGCATTATCGATGGATGTGCGATAACGCTGCAAGTCTGGACCGATTGAGCATCAACAATGAAACGAGCAAACTTGCACTTACCTGCGGTCCGTACAATTTTGGCCAGACTTCAATGCAAGGCTGGAATTTCCCTCCCCCTTCAAAGCCTTCTTCAGGTAGTGGTGATCCACAGGACATGAAGAACAATAATATGAAGGTGATTCTTGTCGGAGGTATTTCGGAGAAAATTTCCGGATTGCCAAGTGCTACCAATGGTGGTATTTTTACGTTGAGAACTTCCCAGGCTACAGCCACCGTGTTTCGGGAGCCTGAGCATTATAAGTGGGGGTTCGTTACGCCTTATGACAACTCTACTATGGCCTCCGGACTTGCATCCATAGAGGTGTTGCAAAACCTTGATCAGGATAAGTTTCCTGTGAATGTGCAAGACTACGGTATTTCAGACGGCAACCGGGTTATGATCCGCATCAAAGGCGAGGATGGCAAATGGTACTACCTGCGCGGCAACCAGCAATCCAGCCATGATGAAGATGGTTACTACACGGTATTAACGAGCAAACTTCCTGATACCTTGGAGAAATGGGAAAAGGTAGGCTGGGAATACATGTGGAAAGTTGAAATCCTCAATGTAGAGTGGTTTGGAGGTGATCCAAAATAGACTGAAACACACAATGTTATACAAAAATGGACGCTGAAGCATGATGAATCTCCAAAGCCTATTTGTCAAAGCCCGTCAATCGCGCCGTGGGCTGGCCAAGCTCAATACCGTGCTAGCTTGGGGTATTCCCTTCAATCGCCCGCACCGACTGAAAATCATGCATTTGTCGGAACATCGGGCCGAAGTAGCTATTCCCTTTTCGCGTCGAAATCTCAATCATATCAAGGGAATCCATGCGTGTTGTCTGGCTACCGGCGCGGAGTTCACGTCGGGATTAGTGCTCCTGGGTGCCCTCGATGCCGACAAGTACCGATTGATTATGAAAAACATCAGTGTGGACTACCATTACCAGGCACGTAAGAACTGCATGGCTGTTTATGCACTGGAAGACAGTCAGTTGAATGCGTTAAATACCACCCTTCAGCAGGAGGGACAGTCTGATATTCTGTGCGAAGTAAAGGTCGTGGATGCCGAGGACAATCACATTTGTACCGGTAAAATTCTGTGGCAAATCAAGGCGTGGAACCGGGTGAAAACGGCGGTTTAGTGCCCTATTTGGCGCATGCTACTGACTTGCACATGTAATGATCAACGCTACTGTCAAGAAAATGATAAATAAGCCAACAATTGATATGATCCCGTTCAGGGCTGTTCCAATGATCGACAAGGCTTTCCCTTTTTTATCGTCCTGAAAAGAGTCCTGAATACCGAAGATACTCAGCACGAGTCCGGCTATGGCTATTAGTGTGGCCACCACAAAGACAATCAATCCTGCGGCACCATATGCCTCTAATAGTACAATACTTGTGATCAAACTTATAAGGCTCAAAATAGATGCCCCAAAACCAATAGCTGCAGATATACTCCAATCACTGTCGTCTTGATTGACACTCTTGTTAAACTGCTTCCGAAAGGCTTGGGAATGCTCTGCGAGGGAAACATTCTTTAACCCGGGCAATCGCAATTCGAGATGCAGCGGCGGATTGATTCGGGTGCGTTCTTTATTTGTAGAAGTCATGGCATGCGCCAAATGCTCATCCTGCTCCAATTGGCGGGAAGTTCGCACTGAATCACACAGTGGTGTCGCGTTGATCGTTTCCAGTCTGCACACCCCTTCTTCACGGTGACTGGTTGCCGGTTGATGCTTCGACGCCTTATGAGCCACATAGAATCCATCGCGGTACTTGCGCTTTTGAATCCACTGATTTGTAACCACGTCATTGCTAGCGCAGGAGAAAAATAAGGCAGCCACCGCAACCCAGATGTACCAGAGCCGTTTCATGTGTTTTAATTTGGAAGTCAAATATACACGATTGACCAGAATTACTTGGGAGTACTCCAAAGTAAGAAAGTCAACTTCAATTCGTATTTTTGCACGCTTAAAACATGGTCGAAATGATTCAAATTACCCTTCCCGACGGATCGGTCCGAGAGGTAGCTCAAGGAACATCGGCAATGGACATCGCGATGAGCATCAGCGAAGGTCTGGCCCGAAATGTACTGGCTGCAGAAGTCAACGGACAAGTGATAGATGCCGTGCGTCCGATTAATGAAGACGCTTCGCTCAAGCTACTCACGTGGAACGACGACGGAGGAAAATCAACCATGTGGCACTCCTCAGCCCACCTTATGGCAGAGGCCATTCAGCATTTTTACCCCAAGGCGAAATTTGCTATTGGTCCGCCCGTAGAAGATGGATTTTACTACGATATTGATTTCGGTGAAGAGATTTTGTCGGATAAAGAGTTCAAGAAACTCGAAGACAAAATGCTTGAGTTGGCGCGGGAGAAGAACGAGTATGTGCGGGAGGAAGTGTCGAAATCGGATGCCATTAAGTATTTCACTGAACGTGGCGATGAATACAAGCTGGAGTTGATCGACGGATTGGAAGACGGTAGTATTACCTTCTATACTCAAGGTAGTTTCACCGATTTATGTCGCGGACCCCACATCCCGAATACCGGATTTATTAAGGCCGTAAAGCTTATGAAGCTGGCCGGTGCTTACTGGCGCGGGGATGAGAAGAACAAACAGCTTACACGTGTGTATGGTGTGACCTTTCCCAAGCAAAAAGACCTCACCGATTACCTCACGTTGCTCGAAGAAGCTCGTAAGCGCGATCACCGCAAGTTGGGTAAGGAGTTGGATTTATTCCACTTTTCACAGAACGTCGGACAAGGTTTGCCCTTGTGGCTTCCGAAAGGTGCCGATTTGCGTGCCCGTTTGGAAACCTTCCTGAAGAACGCTCAAAAGAAGGCCGGATATGAACCGGTGATTACTCCGCATATTGGCAGTAAAAGCCTCTACGAAACTTCCGGACACTGGGCCAAGTACGGAGAGGACAGTTTCCGCCCCATTGAAACGCCGCACGAAGGAGAGGTGTACATGTTGAAGCCGATGAACTGTCCGCACCACTGCGAAATTTTCAAGTCGCGTCCACGCTCGTACAAGGACCTTCCTATCCGCTACGCGGAGTTTGGAACTGTTTACCGTTACGAACAAAGTGGGGAGTTGCACGGTCTGACACGCGTGAGAGGATTTACGCAGGATGACGCGCATATTTTCTGTGCCCAGGATCAGATCAAAGATGAGATCGGAAAAGTAATCGATCTTGTACTCTATATTTTTAAGACCCTCGATTTTCAGGATTTTATTGCGCAGGTATCGCTACGCGATCCCGAAAATCCTGAAAAATATATCGGTTCGAAAGAGAATTGGGACAAAGCCGAAAAGGCCATTGCCGAAGTTGCCGAGGAGAAGGGTTTGAAGACCGTGGTGGAATATGGCGAGGCTGCATTTTATGGGCCTAAGCTCGATTTTATGGTGCGCGATGCCATCGGACGAAAGTGGCAATTGGGAACAGTACAGCTCGATTATAATCTCCCTGAACGATTCGAACTGGAGTATGTGGGGGCCGACAATGACCGTCACCGTCCGGTTATGATTCACCGCGCTCCCTTCGGAAGTATGGAGCGTTTCGTGGCAATTTTGATTGAACATTGTGCCGGAAAATTCCCGTTGTGGCTCACTCCTGAGCAGGTACGTATCCTGCCAATCAGTGAAAAGTACCACGATTACGCACAGGATGTTTTAAAAGTGCTTAATAATTCCGATATTCGCGCCGCCGTTGATGAGCGTGCTGAAAAGATCGGTAAGAAGATCAGAGAGGCGGAATTGGATAAGGTTCCCTATATGCTGATCGTCGGTGAAGAAGAACAAAACAGCAGTCAGGTTTCTGCCCGTAAGCAAGGGCATGGTGATCTGGGTGCTTTTAGTGTTGAGGATTTTGTAAAGCAAATAGAGAAAGAAATAAAAGAAATGCTGGCGTAAGTCGGTAAGTACAAACTAAAAAACAAGAGTCATAGCCGTAAGAAGATCCAATCCACGGGGAAGAGGAAGGGTAATTAAAGAAAATCCTCACCGTACCAATAGAGAGATTCGCGTACCTGAAGTGCGTTTGGTAGGAGAAAACGTAGAAACGGGCGTATATCCAACCGCAAAAGCGCTGGAATTGGCAGATCAACTGGAACTTGATTTGGTGGAAATTTCTCCCAATGCCGAGCCTCCCGTTTGTCGGATCGTTGATTACAGCAAATTTCTCTACGACCAGAAGAAGAAACAAAAGGAACTCAAAGCAAAACAGTCGAAGATTGTTTTAAAGGAGATTCGTTTCGGTCCCAATACAGACGATCATGACTTCGCATTTAAGTTGAAGCATGCCCGCAAGTTTTTGGAAGAAGGTGCGAAGGTGAAAGCGTTTGTGTTTTTTAAAGGACGTTCAATCGTCTTCAAAGACCGCGGTGAAATCTTGTTGTTGAAGTTTGTACAAGAGCTGGAAGATGTAGGGGTGTTGGAACACATGCCGAAACTGGAAGGTAAGAAGATGACGATTTTTATTAATCCGAAGAAATAGTAAATTAATATATAGCGATGCCTAAAATGAAAACCAAATCCAGCGCCAAGAAGCGATTTAAGTTTACTGGCTCTGGTAAAATCAAAAGAAAGCACGCCTTCAAGAGTCACATTCTCACCAAGAAGACCAAGGTGCAGAAGAAGCGTTTGACAAAGTTCACTACGGTGCACGATTCAGACGTAAAGAGTGTGAAGAAGCAGTTGTGTGTGTAATCTTTTGAACAAGAAACAGGTTGTTTAACCCGGCTCTGAGTACTAAGAACCAAGAGGTCACTTTGAGCCAAAACAAGACAAAAAAATGCCAAGAAGTGTAAATGCAGTCGCTTCCAGAAAGCGCAGAAAAAAAATCCTTAAGATGTCGAAGGGCTACTTTGGTGCCCGTAAGAACGTCTACACAGTGTCTAAGAACGCTATTGAGAAAGGTCTGGTGTATGCCTACATCGGTCGTAAACAACGTAAGCGCAGTTTCCGTCGCTTGTGGATCGCCCGTATCAACGCAGGTGCCCGAATTCACGGAATGTCGTATTCACAATTGATGGGTAAACTCGGTAAAGCCGATATCCAATTGAACCGTAAGGTGTTGGCCGACCTGGCCATGAACCACCCTGATGCGTTCAAAGCCGTTGTGGATCAGGTGAAGTAAATCATTACACATCTACATATTAAGAACCGCCCCATATTTTAGGGCGGTTTTTTTATACCCATAAATTGGGTGCGTCGTTGCCACCATTCATCTTGATGTATATTTGACGTATGTCCAACTCCCTATCTATTGATCAACTGGCACTAAGCTTCCCCGAAACAACGGCCGAACCTCATTTTGAAAAAGTATCGTACAGGGTGCGCAAAAAGATCTTCGCTACAAGGCTTCCCGGCGCTGAATCCATTACTGTTAAGTTGTCGGCGATCGACCAGGATGTGTTTGTCTCCGTAGCTCCGGATCATATCGCGCCGGTGACCAATAAGTGGGGTAAGCAAGGATGGACCGAAGTGGCCTACACACAGATTCATCCCGATATGCTCCGTGATGTGCTTACCACCGCGTATTGCACAGTGGCTCCGGAAGTGCTCGCGAGCAAGGTGAGGCGGGCCGATTGATTGGTGAAAAAATGGTAGATCGTTGCATCAATGCGCGCCTGGAGTCGCGGTCAGACCAAAGACAATCTGTATTTTTGTGTGTTGCGGAACACGATTTGCACTAGCTGCCGCCCAAAATCAATTTATGAAGCACATTCTGATTACAATCCTTTGCCTGGGAATGGCATTCGCCGGTTATACCCAGGAGGCCGGAAAAATGGCCATCGAACAAATCAAGAATCCCGGTCCAAAACAACTGGTGGAGTTGCCCGATAGCGCTGAGTGGTACAATGCGTTTCAACCCTACAAAATCAAGAACAAAGAAAATCGAGTGCTGCTCCTCAACTATTGGTCTCCGGCCGATGTGAGCGCCCTCGAAGTGATTTCTATGATCCAGGAATTTGCCCGACTTCACCCCGAAGTTGAGCTGCTTACCGTGTATCGTTCGGCCAACGGAGAACATCCGGATGCAACCCGGGTGGTGACGGACATTCGTGCGTTTGGAATCAATCATAGCGTCATTGTGCCCTACGTTTGGGAGGCGCTCGGGCCGTTAAACTTTGTGAGCTCACCTGCCGTGAGTATGGTGCTCGGAGGAGGAACACTCTTCACCAATCACCTGGGTGTCGATCAGATTGATACCATGATTGACAACCTGAATGCGTTGTTTGAGAATTCAGCAGGAAATGCCCCCGGCCTGGCCAACAGCGGGCCTACATACGGAAACCTGAATCGTTTGCCCGGGTCTGTTTTGAGCCATCCTACTTCTATTGTAGTCGATGAGTTTACCGGTGACCTCCTTATTGCCGATACCCGCCACAACCGCATTATCGCCGCATCACCCGAAGGCGAGGTGAAATACACCATTGGCACCGGAGCCGAAGGCTTTATCGACGGCCCCGGAAGCAAAGCTCGTTTCAATCATCCCATGGGGTTGGTGTTTGATCAGCGCAACCGCATTCTATATGTAGCTGATACTTACAACCACAGCATTCGCCGTGTCGATATGGTTGATCAACGGGTTATGACAGTTCTTGGAAGCGGTGATCATGGGGCTTTAGCACCTGAGGAAGTATTTGGGACCAGTGGGAAGATCAGTTTTCCAACACACCTGGAACTGCGCGGAGGGAAGCTGTTCATCGCTATGACAGGGTTCAATCAGATATGGGAAATGGACGCCATCACCAATAAGGCGCACCCCATTATTGGAAACGGAAAACCGGGATGTGTCGATGGTAAAGGAGATGATGTAAAATTGAATGCTCCCTCTGCTTTTGCATTTACCG
Source organism: Flavobacteriales bacterium (assembly GCA_020437755.1). Lineage (GTDB taxonomy): Bacteria > Bacteroidota > Bacteroidia > Flavobacteriales_D > Sanyastnellaceae > JADFAK01. The sequence goes on along the minus strand of JAGQVX010000029.1, from coordinate 5,659 downwards.
ATGGGGGTAAGATGCTGATCCTCGATGCTGTAGAACGAAAAATTCGCACGTGGGATGTGAGCGGTGAAGTTACAACTTCATTCACCGATACAGGCGGAGATTTGGCTTTCCCAACATCAATAACTACGGCCGGACCGGAAGTCTATTTGACGGATGTCAACCGACGAAAAGTATTCAAGATCCTCGACGGAAATCTGCAATTGGTGGCAGGTAGTGGTCAATTTGGAGCCGGGGAAGGCAAAGCATTGAAGGCTACGTTTATGCAGCCATCCGGCATTTTTATTTCCGGAGATAGAGCCTATGTATCAGATCGTGGTGCGAATATGATTCGGGTCATCAACTTGAAGAAAAGCAAGGTGAACAACTTTTACTTTACCAATCTGGAGAATCTGTCATGGTCTGAACATGCGATCCTGCATGGCGAGAAAATCCTCGCTTCCGATGTGGTGGTTGGTCCGGGTGAAAACCTGATCAAGGTGAATCTTGACCTGGGCGACCGTTACCGAACGTTGGGAATAGGAAGAAATATGGCATCAATGGAAGGTGCAGAGGGCAGTAATGAAATTGTGTCTGAGAATGTTCAATCGGGCGAGGTAGTCATCTCTGCCCAAGGTGGAGAATCCAATAGGATCGCACGCATGGAGCTATACGTGACGTTTACGGATGTCAATATTCCGGGATCCGTGTGCGTGGAGGCATACAATGTTATCATTCCGCTGGTGTATAAGTCCAACGGAGGTAATTCTCATGAAGTCGATTTGCCCATAACGGCGCATTATTCCCAAATAGATGCGGCGCCGGCGCAGCGTGTGAGCGAAGGAAGAAAGTAACCAAAACCAGGGCCGCAAGGTGGTCCGGAAATGTAAATATTCATGATTCGAAACGTATTGCTTGGGTCGGCATTTGCCTTGTGCATGATTTCCTGTACCGACACTCCGAACGATGATCCAACACAACAACCGGAAGTGACATTCCGTACCGCTCTGGATTCGCTCAATGAGGCGATAATCAACGATCCCAACAACATAGAATTGTATCTCGAGCGCTGCAATGAGTGGCTGGTAGCGGGCAAGCACGACGAGGCTTTTGCCGATTTGGAGCGTGTGTTGCGCATCGATACGGCCAATGCCGAAGCCTACAACCAAAGGGGAAATCTGCATTTCCTGCGTTCTGAGTTTTCGGAGTCTATTGAAGATTTCAAGGCTTGCTTGTTCTACGACGAAAACCACACCGATTGTTTACTGAAAAAAGCCGAACTGGATATGCTATTGCGTAACTACGACCAGGCGATTCTAAACATCAATAAGGCGCTGCGTGTGGATCAGAATATTCCTCAGGCGTATTTTCTGAAAGGTATGCTGTACAAGGAAACCGGAGATTCTGCGGCTGCAGCTTCGTCGTATGCTACAGCCATCGACCTGGATCCTGAGTTTTATGATGCCTATATTCAGGCGGCTTTGCTGTATGCAGGAGCCGGCGATGACCTGGCGCTTGAATACTACAACTCGGCTCTTGATGTGAAGCCCAATAGCACGGAAGCGCTGTATGACAAAGGGATGTATTTGCAGGAAACCGGATTTCGTGATCCAATCAGGTATCAGCAGGCGTTGCAGTGTTACCGTGAAATTGAGGCGGTGGATTCGACCAATGCGGCTGCTGCATTCAATCAAGGGTATATCTATTTGGAGTACTTGTCACACTACGACTCGGCATCCGTGAAATTTGGAGACGCCATCCGTAAATACCCCATGTACTTTCAGGCATTCTACAACCGAGGGCTTTGCTTTGAAAGCATGGACATGAACGACCTTGCCCTGAACGACTACAACAAGGCGCTGGCTATTCGTCCGGACTATACACCGGCTGCGAAAGCTAAGGGACGACTGGTTCCTTAAAATATATTGCAACTCTCCCGCATGAAAAGGAGACCTTCGAATGCGGAAGGGCTGATGTCATTCGACAAATGAAAAAGGAGCTACTTCAGCTTGTTGGGGCACGTCTTGATTCCAAAGAGCGTATAAAGCGGACAGAAGCTGACGATGCTCGTGAGGAGAAAAACAGCTCCTAGAATGAGCAATACCAATCCTAAAGTACCTTCTACAGTTCCTGTGAAATACAAAACAGCGATTACGAGGGCGACAATAATTCGAATTGCGCGATCGGCCGTTCCCATGTTCTTTTTCATGACGTTGGATTTAATAGATTAAATGGTGTTAACGTATCGAAAATCGGTACAGAAGTATGTATTGTATGCTGATTTTCAATACACTACCAAATCTATGTAGAAGTGAGTGGCAGGAATATGATGTTAGTCACAATTGATCAACTTTGGAAAGTTCGTAGCCTTCCATGGGAGATAAAAAAGGGCTCAACCGGTGAGGTGAGCCCTTTTCAATGAGATACATCTGAAGAGACTATTTATTCAGCTCTTCTTTAATTTTTCCTTCCAGTTCTTCTTGAAGTTCGATATTGTCTTCAAGCAGTTGTTTCACGGCGTCACGACCTTGACCCAGCTTCACATCGCCATAGCTGAACCATGATCCACTTTTCTTCACAATGCCGTAGTCTACCGCAAAATCCAGTATTTCTCCCGAACGTGAAATTCCGTTTCCGTACATGATGTCAAACTCAGCCTTGCGGAACGGAGGAGCCACTTTGTTCTTCACAATTTTCACCTTCACCCGGTTACCAATCACGTTCTCACCATCTTTTATCTGGCTCGAGCGTCGAATGTCAATACGGATAGAAGAATAGAATTTCAAAGCGTTACCACCGGTAGTGGTTTCGGGGTTTCCAAACATCACACCAATTTTCTCACGAAGCTGGTTGATGAAGATGCAACAACATCCGGTTTTCGAAATCGATCCGGTGAGTTTACGAAGGGCTTTCGACATCAGTCGTGCCTGCAAACCCATTTGAGAATCCGACATCTCACCTTCGATTTCCGCGCGTGGCGTCAATGCCGCAACCGAGTCGATGACAATGAGATCAATAGCTCCCGAACGAATCAGATTGTCGGCAATTTCCAATGCTTGCTCACCGTGATCCGGCTGAGCAATCAGCAGGTTTTCAGTGTCTACACCCAGATTCTCGGCATAGAACTTGTCAAAGGCGTGCTCTGCATCAATAAAGGCGCAAATACCTCCTGTCTTCTGCGCTTCCGCAATGGCATGGATAGCCAAGGTGGTTTTACCTGATGATTCGGGTCCGTATATTTCAATGATTCGTCCTTTCGGATAGCCACCCACACCCAACGCGTGATTCAGGGTTACTGATCCTGAAGGAATGACTTCGAGATTTTCAATGGCTTCATCGCCAAGCTTCATCACCGCTCCTTTGCCGTAGGTTTTTTCCAGACGGTCCATGGTCAATTGCAGTGCCTTGAGCTTTTCTTTACTTACATCTATAGACATGGCGTTCAAATTTTGGCTAAGGTATATATTCCACTACGTAATGTATTTGAGGTGTTGAAAAGTCTTTGTAAGTGGTAGTCTTTCGGGTGTGGATGAACGGTTTTTACCGTTTCAGCAATCCCGATTAACTGTTTTGACCAATCGACTCCAAAATCTGCTCAGCATGATCTTTTGACTTTACCTTTTTGATCACGTCAATGAGTTTGCCGTCCGGACCAATAATAAATGTCGTACGATGGGTACCGTCAAATTCACGTCCCATAAATTTTTTGTTGCCCCAAACTCCGTATGCCTTTAATAAGGTATGATCCACATCGGCTATCAGGTCAAATGGCAAACTATTGCGCTCAATGAATTTCCGGTGCTTGGCTTCGTCATCCTCACTCACGCCCAAAATGGCAATTCCCTTGCGTTTGAGTTTCGCGTAGTTATCGCGCAAATTGCATGCTTCCACCGTGCATGTGGGGGTCATATCGTGCGGGTAGAAGTAAAGCACAAGCGTTTTTCCCCTGAATTTTTCGAGCGAAACCGACTTTCCGTTCTGGTTGATTCCTTCAAAATGGGGGGCATCATCTCCCGGTTGCAGTGTTGTAATCATGTCAGGCTTTTTTGCAAAGGTCTCAATTATTTTATCTTTCCTTCTGCACCCACCCTGCGTTTAGCCCTTGGCAATTTTAATCAGGCATCGTGCATTTTGCAGTCTGCACGGCAGGCTGTGCGTTCTTTGAAAGTGAAAGCCAAAAAGGAGCTGAATTGTTCATTTCAAGTAGGTCAGGCATGCGCCAAATGGAGAACCGGTTTTCAATAAATAGCTGATATTCCGCTTGTTGCATCTCAATTCCCCAGTCATGAAGTAGGCTGTTCACAATTCACATGTTTTCTTTGATAAGTATTTGAATTTCCCGCTTCGAAATTCTGCGTTTGATGTTCCTTTATACCAGCGTAAAAACCATTACAAATCCCCACCCTATACGCACTACATAGGTCTTTACGGCACGAGTGAACGATTCAAACTATAGTGTTTTATGAAACAACTTTACTTGATCTCAAGGGAGAGGTCTGTCAGCCTGAATGGCTTGAACTATGCAATGGCCGGCTTGATGCTGGTTATGGGGTTGGTGTGGACATCTGCGGCTAATGCCCAGTGCCAGCCGGAACTTATGTTGACTTGTCCGGGGGACGTTACCCTGGAATGTGGCGAGGAAAACGACGTTTTCCTCACAGGAATGCCTGAGGTGTTTTCAGATTGTGTGGAGGGTGAGGTAACCGTGTATTATACGGATGAAGTGGTTGAGGCTGGTTGCAGTCAAACCATTGCCCGTACTTGGGTTGCCGAAGTGGACGATCTTGTAGAGATGTGCACTCAATTCATCTACACCGAAGATACTACAGGACCGGAGCTAATAGGTGTGCCGGCCGATATGGAGGTCGATTGTGTGGAAGAGGTTCCCGCTCAGGAAATGATTTCGGCTAGCGACTACTGTAACGCCGTGGTGAACATCGATACGTATTCCAGCGAAACCGGAAATGCAACAGATTCATGTACTTTGAGCACGGCTGTTGGTCCTGGTGAAGACTGGGCCATCTGGTTGCCAACACTCATGGATGAAGGTTATGTAAGTGGTGTGAGCTGGGTGTTCGAAGGCGATGCCTCCATGATCATGTACGCCGATAACACTGCTGAAATCAACGGAGTGATTCACAACTCGGCTGAACCAAACAAGAAGTTCCAGGTAACCATGAAGTTCACCAACGGAATGGGCTGGGCAGATTGGAGCGCATTGGGACGTAACTATAAGGACGACCTGAACATTGCAGATGGTTACTACCAGGATTGGCAGTACTACGAAATGGTTAACGTATTCTCACACCTTACCGGTATGGGCGACTTCGCAGGTAGCGAGTTGTACTTGTACCACATGCCGTCAGATTACTTCTTCGGCTTCCAGTGTGGAGAGCGTGCCAACAACAAGAACGATCACTTCGGTATCTCAGGATGGTTTACCTTCCAGGGACACATGAATGGCGAGGCTGTTGAAGGACACGGAGACTTGAACTGCGATAAGGAGTGTGTACCATACAACCTCCAGGATTGTCCAAATGATGATGAGTTTACCTACTTCTGGTATGCAGAAGATGATTGTGGCAACTTCTCATTTGCCACTCAGGTAATCACCGTTAACGACGATGTAGCTCCTGAATTCATCAACTGTCCGGCAGATGAGACGGTAGAATGCGACATGTGG
>JAGQVX010000299.1 GCA_020437755.1 Flavobacteriales bacterium | reverse complement strand
GAATCATTGACAATGGAAAACGCAGTTATTAGAGAACTATCAAGCGAAGAGCTAGAAGAAAAACTAGCTGAAGAGCGTTTGAAACTGGCCAAGATGAAAATGAATCATGCAGTTTCTCCTATTGAGAATCCGCAAGAATTGAAACATTCTAGAAGGCTCATCGCAAGGTTGATGACCGAGAGAACCACTAGAAGCAAAGCATAAGCTGAAATGGAGAACACAGCAAGAAACCTGAGAAAGGAAAGAATCGGGGTTGTCGTTAGCGACAAGATGGATAAGACCATCACTGTTAGCGTTGAGCGTAAGGTAAAGCACCCGATGTACGGAAAGTTCGTGAAGATGACGAAGAAGTTCCATGCTCATGATGAGAAGAACGACTGCGGAATCGGAGATACAGTTCGCATCATGGAAACGCGTCCATTGAGCAAGTCAAAGAACTGGAGGTTGGTAGAAATCATTGAAAGAGCCAAGTAAGCCATGATACAAACAGAATCAAGACTTAAAGTAG
>JAGQVX010000298.1 GCA_020437755.1 Flavobacteriales bacterium | reverse complement strand
ATGACGATTGGTGCATTGCGCAAATCGCAAAAAGTGTTGGCAATACCGAAGTTGAAAAGGAATATCTGTCACGTTCAGAAAATTTCAAAAATTTGTACGACCCAAAAATTGGCTATATGCGACCAAAACTTAGCGATGGAAAATTCAGAAAAGAATTTGATCCGCTGGATACACATGGCCAAGGTTTTATTGAAGGAAACGCCTGGAATTATGGGCTTTATGTGCCTCAAAATTTAGATGAAATGGTACAAATGATGGGCGGAAAAGAACGTTTCAGCAAACATTTGGATTCTCTTTTCACAATGGAACTTGACGATAAATACATCGAAAAAAATGAAGACATAACCCGTGATGGGATTATGGGCAATTATGTGCAGGGCAACGAGCCAGGCCACCACATTCCATATTTGTACAATTGGACAGGCAAGGATTATAAAACGCAGGAACGCGTACGCATAATTATGGACAAAATGTATGGCCCAAAACAAGACGGGCTTTGCGGAAACGACGA
>JAGQVX010000297.1 GCA_020437755.1 Flavobacteriales bacterium | reverse complement strand
CCGCTCCAGCTGAATGTTCATGTTATGTAGCACCTGATTCAAGACCTCATGAATATCCAGATCAATGATCTTCAGCTTCAGCTCGCCCTTATCCATAACCGCGGTGCGCAGAACATTTTCCACCACCATGGCCAGACGCTTGTTCTCGTCTGCAATTACGTTGATGTAATTGTCCACAATTCCTTCTCTAGACTTGATATCGGGGTCGCCCAAAGCCTGACACGCCAGCGAGATGGTGCTGATAGGTGTCTTGAGTTCGTGCGTCATGTTGTTGATGAAATCGTTCTTGATCTCCGACACTTTTTTCTGTCTGATGATGGTTGAAACCGTAAATGAGAACGAGAAGATGATAACCAGAATGAACATGGCCGAAATGGTCAACAACAGCCACATGGTGCGTAGCAGATACTTGTTCTGGTTCGGGAAGAATATGCTAAGGAACTTCGGTTGACTGAATACGTTTCCGGGTGTTAGATTAACCTTGTGCGGAGAGGTGATGATACCATCAAGGTC
>JAGQVX010000296.1 GCA_020437755.1 Flavobacteriales bacterium | reverse complement strand
TACCGCTAGCTCCATATCCTATTGATAGGCATAACCAATTCAAATTCTTGGTTGATTTAAAGAAGGATAATGGACTAAAGCTAAGCCAATAAATCTGAGCATTATAATCTTTCAATAATTCTTCTTGAAAGTTATTACCTAATAATGAGGGATTGTAAAAAGGGAAGATGCTTTTTGAGTAAGAATATTTAATTATAATCTTCTGTTCTTCCCAAAAATGGTGTTGTACTAAAGTTGAACTTGTTCCTAATAAATTGGCACCCATATCTCCCCATGAAAATCCCCATCCTTTGCTAAAGCCATCCATTGTTTCTACAAGGGTTAAGTATATAAATCCGGAAGTACCCATAAGGAGTTGTTGTTTTTTAGTCATGCCTGCCCAATCAGACGCTTCAATACTTAATCTGCCAATTTGAAAAGCGTTCAACATGTGTCAAACTTTATCCATTTGGAGCAATTCGGAATTATCGTAAAAAAAATGAAATGAGCCTGTGTTGTACTGTTGATACCAAAC
>JAGQVX010000295.1 GCA_020437755.1 Flavobacteriales bacterium | reverse complement strand
GAGGCGCTCGCGGCGATCGAAGTACCGGGCCCGGACCGGGAGCGTGCCCGCCTCGTTCACGTCGAACTCGATCCGGCGCCAGAGCCCGACGGTGCCCTCGTTGGCGTCGTAGCGGATGGTCCAGCCGTGGCCGTCCTGCGAGTGCCCGACGATGCGGCCCGTGAAGTCGTCCCGGTACGAGGCCGACTGCGTGAGGTCGTCGTTGGTGAGGTCGGTTCCCATCCAGCTCGAGAGCATCATCGAGGGGGGCACGCGGATCGTCCTCGAGATCCGGGGCAGGAAGTTCCAGAGGTTGCGCTCGCGCCGCAGGGTCGCGGTGCCACGCTCGCGCGCGGGCGACTCGATGACGATCAGCGCGCGCTCCTCGCCGCGCGACCACATCCTCATGCGCATCGTCCGGGTGTTCCGGGGCGTCGTCACGGTCAGCTCGACGCGCGCGATGCTGGCGCTCGAGGTGTAGAGGTCGTCGAGCACCCGCGTGACCTCCGCGAGGCTCGGCGGACCCTGCGCCGCCGCGAGC
>JAGQVX010000294.1 GCA_020437755.1 Flavobacteriales bacterium | reverse complement strand
GGATTTCATGGATTATCAAGCAAATTATTACGCCTATGTAGAACAGCACAAAATGTTGGCCAAGATCCCCGAAGTCAAGCTTGACAATTATGCCTACCGGAATAAAGGGGGCGCGGAATTTGAAGACGTAACGGCGCGATGGGGTTTGAATATCCCTTCATTTTCCAATGGTGCGGCTTATGGCGATTTGGACAATGATGGCGATTTGGACCTGGTGATCAATAATATAAATGATAAAGCTTTTATCTACAAAAACACCATCGATTCCGGAAATTATATCCGTGTTGAATTAATTGGCAAACCAAATAACCGAGAAGCAATTGGAGCAACCATCGAATATGAATCTTCTCAGGTGAAGGGGTTTTACGAACATACCATTTACAGGGGCTATTTGTCATCGATGGATAGCAAAATTTTTCTGGGACTAGGGCAAGATTCAGTAGTCAATCTAACGGTAACCTGGCCCGATGGCAAAGTTTCAAAACTCCTAAATCAAAAGGCCGGCCAGCTTTTAAATATTA
>JAGQVX010000293.1 GCA_020437755.1 Flavobacteriales bacterium | reverse complement strand
ATATGTGATTGAAGAAAGGCATGGTAAGAGGGAGTTTAAGTTCCAGGAGGGTCCTGTGTTTACAAATATCTTATTGGCTGATGAGATTAATCGTGCAACGCCTAAAACGCAGTCTGCTTTGCTTGAGGCTATGCAGGAAAAGCAGGTTACTGTAGGTAATGATACGTTCTTGCTTGATAAGCCGTTCTTTGTGCTTGCAACGCAGAATCCTATTGAGCAGGAAGGTACGTATCCATTGCCTGAAGCTCAGGCGGATCGTTTCTTGTTTAAGATTCTAGTAGGTCATCCTTCTCAGGAAGAAGAGGAAGCGATTGTAGAGCGGTTTGCTATGAAAAAAACAGAGTTTAGACTGCATAAGGTGCTTGATAAAAAGCAATTGCTTGCTCTGCAGGATAAGGTTAAGGAAGTTCCTGTTTCTAATGATATTGTTAAGGCTGTGGTTAAATTGAGTACCTTGACCAGAACCAGTCCTGACTTGATTGAGTATGGCGCATCACCTCGTGCTTCTATTGGACTGATCAAA
>JAGQVX010000292.1 GCA_020437755.1 Flavobacteriales bacterium | reverse complement strand
CTTTGAAACGCAAGGTGGTCTGGTTATTCAACTTTCTACCTTCCTCATAGCACGCTGCTATCTTTTCAGAAAGGTATCTGGTTGCATCTCCAGTAAATAACTTAACGTTGAATGGCATAGCGCTGGTTTCCTCGTTTTTAAGGGGGCACGAAAGTAAGAAAAAGGTATGCTATTTCCGAAGGAAAAAAGCCTGTCAGTGCAAAAGTGCTTTTTTGTAACCGAAAAACGTCTAAATTCGCAGCCCCGTTTACAAGCCGAAGTGGCGGAATTGGTAGACGCGCACGACTCAAACTCGTGTTCCGCAAGGAGTGCCGGTTCGACCCCGGCCTTCGGTACAGAAACCCTGATACGAAAGTGTCAGGGTTTTTTGTTCAACATCATTAGCTTCGCAAACCCTATGGACGAAGGTTTTATCAAATACGACAATCCCGATAAGCAACTTCGCTACGACCGTGCTTATTTGCGCATGGCACTGGAGTGGGCCAAACTTTCGCATTGCCAACGCAGGCAGGTTGGAGCGTTGG
>JAGQVX010000291.1 GCA_020437755.1 Flavobacteriales bacterium | reverse complement strand
GCCGATACACGTGCCCTTCCCAGCACGGAGAACCCCCCCCGTACAGACGCGATTCATCGCGTCTCCACCCCCTAACCTAGCACACCCTTTCATCGCGCCCCCCCCCCAACTATCCAATCTTTTTTGTACCTTCTCCTCATGCGTACCGTAGTTGTCCTTCTGTTGGTTTTGATGTCCACAGGACTGCGAAGCCAAGTTGATTCGGTGCTCTTTACGGAGCGGGGGAATCACCAATACTCATTCTTTTACTCGGCTTTTACGTCGGTTTTCGATCGGCTCGATCGACCGTATGTCTACAGCGCTTCCATGGAGCTGGGTATCGTGTGCTTCGATGTGTCGGATCTCGATAATCCTATGCCGGTGGATACCCTTCCTACAAGTGCGCTGGGAAACCTCAATGCTACCAATTTGTGGATAGAAAGCAACCGACTGTATGCCTCACTGGGCGGATTTCAGGGGATTGCGCAGAATCCGGGATTGGCCATAATCGATCTCGATGATCCGGAGAACCTGGAAATCCTGGGAA
>JAGQVX010000290.1 GCA_020437755.1 Flavobacteriales bacterium | reverse complement strand
AGCACAATAAAAACAAACAGTAATTTTTTCATGGAACACCTCCGGGGCAAATGATAGCACAGGGCGTGCTGACAATAAAACACATGCCGTTCTCATCATTCCTCGCCATCTTCTTCTGGATGGTCGCCAAACCACCACAGCAGATCGATTGCCATATACGGAAGCACACTCATGCAAAGCACAACCATTACTTGGGTATACCATTCTGCTTGCTGATACTTCTCAATCTCCGCCATTAGCAAGATGCTGGCAACGATGCCGTAAATGCTCACCACGTAAAAATAAACACGATGGAACGTGTTTTCACTAAACTTGTTAACAAGCAACTGCTTCATAATGAACCTCATCGAGTTAAATGCACTGCAAGGTTGAATTGCAGTGGGTCAACGTTTCGCGCCTGATCCTTGCTGTAGATATTGATGTGCGTGTGGTCGCCGCAGCCATCACGCCCGTAGCACGGACGGCCGTTTGACCACGTATTCCCATTATTATCTTCCCAGCCAATCAGATCCCCCTGCTGCACCTGGTCGCCGAT
>JAGQVX010000028.1 GCA_020437755.1 Flavobacteriales bacterium | reverse complement strand
GGGTTGGCTGTGGAGGTTAGAGTTCTTGGTGAAATCGAACTCATGCAAAACGTTGTTGGGTCCAATTCACGAGCTAAACCTGAATTTTGACTCTTTACCAAAAATTGGTATATTCGGGTTAATAACAGTCAGTATGAAGAATACATCGGTATCATTAGGAGATTATTTTGATCAATTCGTGCAAACTCAAGTTGGGTCTGGTCGATACAAAAATGTGAGTGAAGTTATTCGGGCCGGACTTCGGCTTTTGGAGAACGAAGAGAGTAAAGTTATTGCTTTGAGAAACGCAATTCAGGATGGCATTGACAGCGGAATTGCACACGATTTTGAACCGGAAAAACATCTTCAGGAATTAAAAGCCAAGCGCAAAAAGAATGGCTAAATATGAACTGACTAACAAAGCGGTTGAAGATTTGACTGGAATTTGGGAATACACTTTTGAAAAGTGGTCTGAACAACAAGCTGACAGGTATTACAACTTGCTATTAGATAGTTTCCAAGATATTGCCAATGACCCAGAACTAGGAAAAAATTATGAGGGAATAACCAATGACTTATTCGGACTTAAAACAAGTCGTCATATCATTTTTTACCGAAAACGAAATAACCTTCCGATTGAAATCACGAGAATTTTACATGGAAGAATGGATTTAAAGAATAGAATAACCGAATAAAAAACTTGACCTGATACTAAGGCCACCAACAATTTAAAGTTGCATGAACTGAACACCAAGCCAGCTCAAAAGTCAATATATCCGCACTAGTGTTGAAGAATACATAACCCTTCGGAAATCCTCCCCTTCGAATCAGTACGTTCCGTGTAGATAATTGATTGTTTTGCGTTCCGTGTCTCCGTGGTAGGTGACCTCTAAATAGTAATAGCCTTTTCTCAAGTTGGTAAGGGGAATAATCACGTAAATGCCGTTTCGCAAAACCATGCGTCTGACGGAAACTCCGCTGTTGTCGATCAATTCAATATTGCGCCACCCTTTGTTGGTAAACTGGACGTATAGCTCCTCTTTATCAGGATCAATAAAATAGGTATAGGAATCATTGACGCTCCAATCCAGATCAGATTCTTGCAGTGTAATTTGGGAAGTGTGCTGGCATCCTTCCATCGTCATCATATCTACCCGGTAATTTCCTTGGCCTTGAATCTCCATGATATAGTCATTCGCGGTTTCCACGGGTTGGTCGTTGTAAAACCAGGTGTACTGTTCGGCTTCCGGAGCGATTACGTATAGCGAGTTAAAAGCCATAGTGTACTTTCCGTGTAAAAATTTGCACGAATTATCATCGCTGGTTGCATTGCTGTTGTAATTGCAGGCAAGTTTGCAAGTGCAACCACAGTTTTCATAGGCACACAGACTGTTGTCCGCTTCCAAATCAGGGCGGTAGTTGCACGCCGAAGCGTCTCCACACCCTTTAATCCCCACCGTGGTCCATTCGGTCACGTAGTCAACTTTCGCGTTCTCCTTATTTCCTTCCGGATAGGATTGAATGAGCATACCTCCAAAATGAATGGTTCCGGTAGTTGTGAATTGTCCAAGCAAAATCAAATGATCATCCCCTGCCGGCGACGATATCCCGCTATAATGGAACATGCCCCCTCCCATTTCCGAAAGGAAAGCGATCACGTTCTTGTTGGCAATATCCGCTTTGTGTATAGCTAGATTCTTCCTGTCTGCTTCCAGTGCGAGCAATGATTGAAAATTGTAGTTTTCATTTAGATCACCAATGGTCAGCCATGTGTCGTAGGCAATTTCCGGAATGACTTCAACAAGTCTGGAATCGGTAAACCCTTCAAAGGCAGAATTGAAAAATGCTTCCGTTGAATAAATGATCATGGGCTGGTCCTCGATACCTCCAAACATCGACATGCAGTCAGTGCTATTTTGAAATCGGGCATACAGCCTGTAGGTCTGACTGCCCGTTGGAACATTCCAGTCTACTACACTGTTTGAAGGCTTTTGAGGCGTTGCATAATGATGCAATTCCAAGCCGATAAACTGACCAAAAGAGCTGACAGCTGAGCAGTATACCACAGCTGTGATGAGTAAAATTCGGATAATGGTCTTCATAGGGCTTAGTTACACGATTGGTTCATATAAGGCAATAGGAACATCAGGTCATAGAGGTCCACTAAACCATTGCTGTTAAAATCTGCGCGTAACCATCCCAGCTGATACCGTGAGCCATACTCCCCAAGAAATATGAGCAGATCAGGGGTGTCTACCCTGTCATTTCCATTCAGATCTAATTGTTTGCATCGAGGATCCGTATTTTCCAAAACGGGCCGGGTCGCATCAGCAGGTTCATTCGACGCCGAATAAATGGAATGCGGCAAGGCTAGTATGCCCAGCAGTAATACGAATTGAAATACCTGCTTCATAAGTTCTAGATTGTCAGTTTGTTCGTAAATATAGACATTTCGTCAAGCCTACTAAAAATCAATACTTTATACAAGACGCCAGGATGAAGCAAGCCTTTTCGCACCACCCTTACAACGGTGACGCTTGGTTTCAGTCACCAGGCAGTTTCTTGAACATTCGTGGAAATGAGTTTGGTGTTTTGTGACAGGCGGCGCGGTGATTAAAATCAACTCCGTCTTCATGAAAGGAGTCGAAACTCCCAACGACAAGTATTCCGAATGAAAAGGAATTGTTTTGGGTGATTTTGCATAGTATTGTCAACTCTGAATTTCATCACTATGAGCCCTCAATCCGAACGTGAAATTTTCAGTTCAAGAGTCGTAGACTATCCTGTTGAACTTGTGTATCGCGCTTTTGCGGAGCCAACGCACTTAAAAGAATGGTGGGGTCCCCATGGATTCACGAATACCATCCATGAGTTTGATTTGCAGCCAGGCGGCAAATGGTTACTCACTATGCACGGACCCGAAGTAGGTAACTATCAAAATGAGTCTGTTTTTCAAGTGGTTAAACACAACGAACGGGTTGCCTGGAAGCGCATCTCGCAACCCTTGTTTGATATGGAAGTTGCCTTTGAAAAAATGGACCATTCCTCCTCCAGGATTTCCTTTAGAATGACTTTTGATTCGGTTGAGGCGTGCAATAAAATACGATCATTTGCCGGACCGAAGAATGAAGAAAATTTTGACCGACTGGAACAGGAGTTGGCCAGGATGTGACAGTGGCGGTTCAATAGTACCGGAATGAATGGGGGCTTCGCGATGCACCGCAGCCATCAAAAACCACTATATTCCAGTCCAATAGATGAAATCACTTCCCCACATTCTCATTCTGGTTTTTGCAACTCTCAGCTCCTGTGGAACGCAGAAGGGTAAACAACACGAACCTGAAGCTTTAGAAACAACTACAGCACTGAGCATCGAAGAATCGGTACTCCAATTTGCTCAATACGTCTTGGGAGATGATCTGCATATGGCCGTACATCAACGAGTACCCATGAATTACTGGGACGTCCAAATGATTTTTGAGGCGAACGATTGGAAGTCGGACCATTTCAAGAACTATACAACCTTTGCCAATACTCCTCATCTCGATAAAAGAGGAGATCGGAATTACACGGAGGTCATTCTTTTTATGGTTCCATTTAAAGATATTCCAAGTGCTCAGCATGCTTTTGATGCAATAAAGGGCAGTTCACAAATTCGAATCAAAGATCTTGAGGGCCTTGCGGGTTTGCTGGTTGAACAAGTCCAGATTTACGAGCGAATCAGAATGTCGGGTGGTCTGCTTACGCTGAAGGATAACTATGTGTTTTACCTGGTGGAGTCCTGTGAAAATCCGCCCATCGGCGACAGCTGGGAGAACTATGAACACCTGTTTCTCAGCAGTATCGGTGCACCTCGTGAAACCATCGAAGTTGTGAATGCCGATTGCGGGGTGGATGAAATGGCCATCGCTACCATGAAAGTCAGGAAGCGCGCTTTTGAATAGGAGTTGGTTTCACCATTCTGATTTTCCATTTGGCGAATGCCTACTTCTTTTTCCCGCCATAGAACAACATAATCAATACAGGAAGGAGAATTAAATCAGCCAGGACGGCAAATAGGAGGGTGAGACCAATCAGGGTGCCGATGTAAAATGTGCCCATGAAGTCGGAGAAAATAAGGGTGAGGAAGCCGCCACAAAGAATCAATGTCGTTACCACAATGGCTTTTCCGGTAGATATGGATGTACGTTTCAGGGCGTACTCCCACGAGTGTCCCTTGGCGAGTTGAATGCGAAATTTACTGAGATAATGTATCGTGTCATCAACGGCAATTCCAAATGCAATGGTGAAGATGATGGATGTCGATACTTTGAGATATATACCGGCAAACCCCATGATTCCGGCGACAAGAAGCAGCGGAATAATATTGGGAATCAAGGAAATGACAACCATCTTCCATGATTTGAAGAGTACTCCAATAATGAGCGCAATGACCAAAAACGCGATGCCCAGTCCCTGCAACATGGTGATGGACAAATACTGGTTGTTGAGATCTATAAGATGTGCCGTACCCGTGACGTGATAGCTGATGCCTGGCTGATGGGCAAGCAGCTCCTGCATGAATGTATCGAGTTGGGCATTCAGCCGCGTGTAGTGCGACCGTCCAAAATCGCCCACTTTGCCGCTGATGCGCACAAATCCCTGCTCTTCATTGTACGCCAGATTCCACAGCCCATTTTTATCGTAGTTGCGGGCAAGCCGAAGCAAACGATCCACCTCTTGCTGGGTATCAGGCAAGCGGTAATCGGTTTCCCGTTGATTGTGGGCGTAGTAATTGGCTTGTCGCACCATACGGGCAGGGGAAAGCAAGGCGCGTACGCCATAATTTTGTTCCAACCAGGTGTCAACGCTGTCGAGCACGTGCAAAACCCGGAGGTCTTTGGCATTCAGCTCCGGTTCCAGAATAATGGCCATTTCGAAAGGGCGCCCACCTGTAAGGAAGGTCTCGAAAAATCGAAATTCCTTTTTCAGGGGGTGACTCTCTTTCAGGTCTTCCACCATATAATTGTCCACCTGAATCATCGAGGCCCCCACGAGTCCCAGGATTGTCAACGCCGCAGAGGCAACGAGAATGCTTTTCTTCTTTTTTAATACCCATCGCAGCAGACTGTGCATTTTCTGATTCCAAAATACCTTGGATGCAGGCACGCGGGCTATGCGCGGCGGTTTGAGCAGTACCATTACCGCCGGCAGGAGTGAGTATGCGAGTATGAATGCCACAAAAACACCAATTGCCGTGTACAATCCAAAATTGCGAATAGGCTGTATGCTCGATGTGAGCAAGGTGAGAAAGCCAATAGCCGTCGTAACCGAGGTCAGAAACGTTGCCAGTCCTACTTCGCGAAAGGCGGTTTTAATGGCAGCGATCTTGGAATGCCCTTGACGCAGTTCTTCAAAATATTTGGAGAGAATATGAACCACATCGCTCATCCCAACAACAAACAAGATGGTGGGCAGCACCGTGAGCATCAGGTCAATATCCACTCCCAAGAGCTTCATAATCCCCAAAATCCAAAGCACGGAGAGCAGCACCACGGTCACCGGTACAATCACTCCCCACGTACTGCGAAAAGCAATAATCAGGAAAATGACAATCAGCACAAAACTCAAACTGATGAAGATGAGCATCTCGCTAAACATCAATTCCACATAGACCTTCTGTCCCATGCACCGGCCAAAGAGATGCTCCTCGTCAAAGTCGTACCGTTCCAGCAATCGCGTCATGGCCATGGACAAACTATCGCACCCTTCCTTCGAGAGGTATTCTTTGTGCTTCATCTGTATGGCTACAGACCGCGCGTCGGTGGAGAAGAGCAATCCTACCCATTGTCCCTGATCATAAATGCGGGTACTATCCGACTTGAGCGCTTCCGTATTGTGGTATCGGAGGAGAGGTACTTCATAGGGTTCCCCGAGTGGCCCCCTGCGGTATTCCTTGATCTCTGTGGGAGAAATCACCTCCCTGATGTATGGCATTTGCCGCGCATCATTGGTGAGCTGCTGCACCTGACTAAGAAATAGCGTGTCGAAAATGCCTTCGTTGCGCGTTACGGCAATGACGGCAAAGTCATTATCAGACTCAAACGCCTCACGAAATTCAAAGTAGAAATCGGCTTCGGGGTCGTTTTGTGGCAGGAAATGTTCAAAGTTGTAATCGAGTCGCAGTCCGGTAACTAAATAAAATGCAACTACCGATAATGTAGCAATGGTCAGAATGACCACCCGACTGATATTCCTGTACTTCTTATTCCCGTCCATTCGAGTCGCCAAAGATCAATAAATCAAACCATGAAAAGTACTATGCGATTCAAATTGTTCAGGTCTTTGAGGAAAAGGATGAGGCACGGGGGCCAAATTGTCAAAATGGCAGGAGAAATTCAAAATCCTCGTCGGCTTGTCAGCCTAATCCTGCCACAATTACTTACCCGGCGGCTGGCATGTAAATTGACTAAAGGGGAGTCGAAATTCATTACGAACTACATTAATAAACGCGATACAGATGAGCAAAATAATCGGAATTGACCTTGGAACAACCAACTCTTGCGTGGCGGTTATGGAGGGAAATGAACCGGTCGTAATCCAGAACAGCGAAGGAAAACGAACTACACCTTCAATGGTAGCCTTCGTTGAGGGCGGAGAACGAAAGGTAGGAGACCCAGCAAAGCGCCAGGCAATTACCAACCCACAAAAGACCATTTATTCGATCAAACGCTTCATGGGAAACAGCTATGAAGAGTGTTCAAAGGAAATTGGTCGTGTACCTTACGAAGTAGTTAAAGGTGACAACAGTACACCACGCGTAAAAATCGACGATCGTCTCTACACGCCTCAGGAAATCAGTGCCATGGTTCTTCAGAAAATGAAGCAAACGGCTCAGGATTATCTGGGACAAGAAGTAACCGAGGCGGTGATTACCGTACCGGCATACTTCAACGATGCTCAACGTCAGGCAACTAAGGAAGCCGGTGAAATCGCCGGACTGAAAGTAAAACGAATCATTAACGAGCCTACAGCTGCGGCTTTGGCTTACGGACTGGACAAGAAAGCTCAGGATCAAAAGATCGTTGTGTTTGACCTTGGTGGTGGAACACATGACGTTTCGATCCTCGAACTGGGAGATGGCGTGTTCGAAGTTCTTTCTACCGACGGTGATACTCACCTCGGAGGAGACGACTTTGACCAGGTGATCATCGACTGGTTGGTAGATGAATTCAAAAGTGAAAACGGCGGATTGGACCTTACTAAGGATCCAATGGCCCTTCAACGATTGAAGGAAGCTGCTGAGAAAGCAAAGATCGAATTGTCGAGCAGTTCACAAACTGAAATCAACCTGCCTTACATTATGCCGGTTGACGGAATTCCAAAGCACCTCGTGCGCACGCTTTCTCGTTCGAAGTTCGAACAGTTGGCTGATTCGTTGATCAAACGTTCAATCGACCCTTGTCAGTCGGCCCTCAAAGCTGCCGGATTGTCAAAAGGCGATATCGATGAAGTGATTCTCGTAGGTGGTTCTACCCGTATTCCTGCGGTTGTGGATGCTGTGAAAGCATTCTTCGGCAAGGAGCCTTCAAAAGGGGTAAATCCCGATGAAGTCGTGGCAGTAGGTGCAGCCATTCAAGGTGGTGTTCTCACCGGTGAAGTGAAAGACGTTCTCCTCCTTGATGTTACTCCATTGTCGCTGGGTATCGAAACCATGGGTGGTGTGTTCACCAAGCTGATTGATGCCAACACAACCATCCCTACCAACAAGTCAGAAACATTCTCAACGGCTTCGGATAACCAACCTTCTGTTGAGATCCACGTGTTGCAAGGTGAGCGTTCGATGGCACGCGACAACCGCACCATCGGAAGATTCCACCTGGATGGACTTCCACCGGCACCACGAGGTATCCCTCAGATCGAAGTAACATTTGATATCGATGCCAACGGAATCATCAATGTATCGGCAAAAGACAAAGCCACCAATAAGGTACAGTCTATCCGTATCGAAGCTTCGTCAGGATTGACCGATGATGAAATCCAACGCATGAAGTCGGAAGCAGAAGCCAACGCCGATGCCGATCAAAAAGCACGCGACATGGCCGATGCAATCAACAAGGCCGACAGCTTGATTTTCCAAACGGAAAAGCAGTTGAAAGACTATGGCGATAAGATTCCTGATGATATGAAAGCTCCAATCGAATCGGCATTAGCTGAGTTGAAAGAGGCTCATAAAAATCAGGATGTTGATGGCATCAACGCGGCTACCGACAAATTGAATACAGCCTTCCAGGCGGCCTCGCAGCACATGTATCAGGGAGATCCTTCGCAAGGTGCTCCTCAGGATGCAGGTGAAAGTCAGGCGGGTGCCGATGAAGAAGTCACCGATGTTGATTTTGAAGAGGTTAAGGAAGACAAGTAATCCTTTCTCAATGAATATTGTAAAAAACCCTCTGCCGGCAGGCGGAGGGTTTTTTTATATCCATTCCATTGGAGGTATAGAATTCAATACAGTATTTTCGCGACAAACATGAACAATGACGCCTCAAAAGACCCAAATAGCTCACTTAATCCAATTGGCGAAAGCCGATGGTGAACTCGATCACAAAGAAGTACTTCTCATATACGGAATTGCCCATAAGAACGGTATCAGCAAGTTTGAAATGGACGAGATTGTCTCACAGTCTGAACACAGCTATCAATACACCATACCCGATTCTGAAGAGGATAAAATCAAGTACTTCTACCAACTCCTCATTATGGCTACAGTCGACTTCGAAGTGAACCTCGACGAGGTGATCTTGCTTAAAAACATCGGCGACCGGTTTGGCCTCGATTCAGAGAAGGTGCAGCGTGCAATCGACTACATCATCGACAATCATAAGACCGATATCGATGATGCGGCTGTTGCTTCACTTCTTCTCTAAATGCCCGTCGTTCGCGACCAAATAGGACGGGAGGTCACCCTGATCAATCCGGCACAGCGAATCGTTTCTCTCGTGCCATCCATTACGGAATACCTGCACAGCCTGCAGTTGAATGCGGAAGTTGTGGGCCTCACCAAGTTTTGCATTCATCCCGATGTGTGGTATCGCTCCAAAACACGAGTGGGGGGTACCAAAACTCCTGCTCTGGCCGCCATCCAAGATCTCCGGCCCGATCTGATTATTGCCAATAAGGAGGAGAACCGAAAGGAGGACATCGAGGTGCTATCCGGTTACTGCGCGGTGTACGTGAGCGACATCAACACGCTCAATGATGCACTTCAAATGATGAAGGACATAGGGCTCTTGGTAGGGCGACAGGCCCGTGCTGAAGACATCGTGAAGCGGGTTAAAGAGGGTTTTGCAAGCATGCCATTCGGCAAATGGGGTACTGCTGCATATATGATTTGGCAAGATCCATGGATGTCGGTAGGAAGCCGAAATTTTATTCACGACATGCTCACTCATGGGGGATGGGAAAATGCATTTAGTGATGTTGATCGCTACCCGCAAATCGGCATTGAAGACATCATACAACGGTCGCCCGACTTCGTGTTCCTGAGTTCGGAGCCTTATCCATTTAAGGAGATGCACCGTGCCGAACTTCAGAAAGTGCTTCCTCATTCCCGGGTATATGTGGTCGACGGCGAAATGTTCAGCTGGTATGGCAGTCGGCTCCTTGCGTTTCCCGAATATATTCGAAAGCTTCATTTGGAATTGACGTGAGTCCACTGCCATGCTCGAGAGTTGATCGCGTAAATAATTGCTCATTGCTTGTGAAAGTTCCGGTGATATGCTGAAATTCGACGCTGAAATGATGAAATCAGCACTTGCCGCAATTTTTCATTTGGCTTTATGCCTCATGCTTGTCTTCACAACACAGGCCCAGGATCAACGTGTGGGGATTGTGCTGAGTGGGGGAGGAGCCTCGGGAATTGCGCATGTTGGGTTTCTCAAAGCTCTCGAAGAGAACAATATTCCTATTGATTTTATCGCCGGAACATCAATGGGAGCCGTCATTGGTGGGCTGTACGCATCGGGATACAGTGTTGCCCAGATTGACTCTATAGTCCGTTCCGATGAGTACCGCCGCATGGCTACCGGAGAGCTTGAAGATGAATTGCGTTTTTATTTCAAATCCCGCCCCGATGATGCCTCAATGGCCACCATTAAGCTCGGAGGAGATAAAATTATCAGCACCACGCTGCCTACCAATCTCATTAATCCGGTGTTGTTTGATTACAACTTAATGGAGCAGTTTTCAGAAGCTGCGGCCGCCGCACAGTACGATTTTGATTCCCTGTTTGTGCCTTTTCGCTGCGTAGCTTCAGATATTGTAACCAAGGAACAAGTGGTTTTCGACCGGGGCCACCTGAACGTCGCCATCCGTGCGTCGGCGACCTATCCCTTTTACCTGCACCCCATACGCGTTGACGGAAGGTTGCTTTACGACGGGGGACTGTACAATAACTTTCCGAGTGACGTTATCTACGAAACGTTCATTCCCGATGTCATTATTGGATGTACCGTTTCTGAGAATGTGGCACCTCCTAAAGAAGATGATTTGGTATCTCAGCTCGCCAATATGATTCGTACGCAGACCAACTTTGATCTGTTGTGCGACCAGATGGTCATTGTGGAGCCCAAGCCGGATTTGGGCACATTTGATTTTGCCCGCATGCCCGAAGCCATTGATGATGGGTACGCAGCAACCATGGAGCAAATGACTGAGATCCGCGCCATGATCCACAAGTTTGCCGATCCCGAAGAAGTGGAAGTGCGCCGAAAAGCCTTCAACAACAAGAAAGTCCCGGTAGTTATTGAAGATGTAACTATCAACGGGCTCGACCGTTCGCAACGGAGTTATGTTAGGGGAATTTTGGGGACTAAAATGGACTCCATCACCATTGATCAACTGAAGAAGCCCTATTTCCGCCTGTTCAGCGACGATAAGATCAAGTCCATTTTTCCGGTCCTCATGTACAGCAGGTCCACCAATAAGTACCGATTGATCCTTGACGTAAAACGTGAAAAAGACCTGCTCGTATCGTTTGGAGGTAATTTCTCGTCGCGACCGATCAATACCGGATTTGTAGGTTTGAAGTACAATGTGTTTCGCAAGAACTCAGCTACCCTTTCGGCCAACTCCTATTTTGGTAAGCTTTATGGGTCTGTGCACGCGGATGTCAAACTTGACTTTTCAGCGAAAATTCCCTTCACCGTGGAACCCGGATTCACGCAGAACCGTTGGGATTACTTCCGGAGTCTGGCTACATTCTTTGAGGATGTGAAGCCCTCGTTTATTGTGGCTAATGAGCGATTCGCCGGATTGACCATGCGTGTCCCTACGGGAACCAAATCCAGACTATCACTTTATGCCGACTATGCCTATTTTTTCGATGAATACTACCAAACAGAACAGTTCCTATCGGTTGATACCGTGGATCAAACCGTATTCGAGTCGGGAATAGGCAAATTGGTGTTTGAACGCAATACCCTAAATCGAAAACAGTTTGCCAATCGCGGTGATTATCTGATGCTTTCCGTAAAGTATGTTCAGGGCATGGAGCGAACCATTCCCGGCTCAACATCAGCAATAAGAGACACTACCTCTGCATTTCGAGAATGGGTGGCGGCCAAGTTGTCTTATACCAACTACATGCTGAGCTCCCGGTATGTAACCCTGGGATTTCACCTTGAGGGGTTGGCATCAACACAGCCTTTCTTTCAAAATCATATCGCAACATTGATTGCGGCTCCTGCATTTCAGCCCACTTTGGAAAGTAAAACGCTATTTGTGAGGTCGTACCACGCCCATAATTATGCAGCTGCGGGGTTGATCGGGATCATTAGTCCGGCCAAGAATTTCGACATACGCACAGAAGCGTATGCATACAACGCAATAGGTCAAATTGAGACCAATGCCCAGAATCAATCCGTCTACAACTGGACATCAGAGCCGCAGTTTATCGGGGCGGCAACCGCTATCTATTCATCGCCCATTGGTCCGGTGAGCTTCGCTGTGAATTACATCGACAAGCGCGATGATCCGTGGTCTTTCGTGTTCAATTTTGGCTACCTGATATTCAATCGATCGGTGCGGGATTAGATCGCCTTGCGTTTGGGTAAGATTGTTAACTTTGCCGAAATTTTTTTCTATGAAGCCGATCAAATTCGCGGTTATAGGTGCAGGTCACATTGGTAAGCGTCACGCCGAAATGGTACGTCGAAATCCGGGTTCTGAACTTGTTGGTATATGTGACATTCGCAGCAAAGAAGATTGCGGATTTGAAGGGGATGAACCATTCTTCAGTTCGGCCGAAGAAATGCTTGAATCTTTGCACGATGTAGATGTAGTGTGCGTGGCTACGCCAAATGGTTTACACGCTCGTCATGCGCTGCTCGCTTTGGAGAACCACAAGCACGTTGTAGTGGAGAAGCCCATGGCACTTTCACGTAAAGATTGCGAGAAGATCATCTATACATCGTTGAATGTGTCGCGACAGGTTTTCTGTGTTATGCAGAACCGTTATTCGCCGCCAAGTGTATGGTTGAAGGAGATTGTGGATGATGGCCTATTGGGAGAGATTTACATGGTTCAGGTGAATTGTTATTGGAATCGTGACGATCGTTACTACAAGAAAGTGCATTGGAAAGGTACCAACGATCTTGACGGCGGTACATTGTTTACTCAGTTCTCGCACTTTATCGATATTATGTATTGGTTGTTTGGCGATATCGAAAACATCCGTTCGCGCTTCCGCGACTTCAAGCACGCTCACAATACGGAGTTTGAAGATTCGGGAATCGTGATGTTTGATTTTGTGAACGGAGGTATTGGAACACTCGTTTTCTCGACAGCCTTGAATGAAACCAACTTCGAAAGTAGTATTACCGTTATTGGCGAAAAAGGTACGGTGAAGATTGGCGGGCAGTATATGAACGAAGTCGATTACTGCAAGATTGAGGGATACACCATGCCGGAGCTACCTGAAGGTAACCCAGCCAATGATTATGGCGAGTACAAAGGTTCAGCGGCCAATCATGGCTACATTTTCGAGAATGTGGTAGATACCCTCCATGGACATTCCATGATTACCACCAATGCCTTGGAAGGCTTGAAGGTGGTGGATATCATTGAACGCATCTACCACAGCGCTCCACGTGTTACCAAGCAGATATACGATTCTAAAGTAGCCATCGACGGATAATCTGTTGATTGGATGCGGTAGTTTGTCGGTTATTTCTTTCTTTGAAACGTGATTCAGAGAATCAGACGGATATTATCCGAAAATGAGTTTGCACGGCATGTATTGACCCTCATGACCGGTACGGGATTGTCCCAGGTACTCGGTATTGTCTTGTCGGTATTTGTTGCGCGCATCTTTGATCGTGATGACTTTGCCACTCTCGAGCAATTCGCTATGTACCTGGTTATTGCTTCTGTCATCACCACGGGAAAGTTTGAATTGGCGGTAATGAAGCCCCGCGAGGAAGGGAAGGCCATCGACGTAATAAAAGTGGCCTTTTGGTTGTCGGTTGTGACCTGTCTGATTGCCCAGATCATCGTTGCATTCGGAAGTGAAGCCATAGCAGAACGTAACCAAAATCCGGAATTGGCCACTTGGCTGTGGTTCTTGCCGCTGGCATTGTTTTTCTTTTCCCAGTTTAACATTTTCAACTATTGGTTCAGTAGAAACAAGTCGTACAAAAAGGTGGCAGCGTCCAAAGTGATTTTCTCACTGGTAAGCGAGCCACTGAAGATTGTTTTTGGATTGTTGGGATGGCTTTCGGGTGGCTTGGTGATGGCTGTGACGGCAGGTCGCCTCACTTCGGGTGGATATATGCTGGGATCCTTCGTGAAAGAGAAGGGGTGGGCGGCCTTGAAGTATGAGCTAATGCCTATGAAGGAAGCCTGGAAGGAATACCGCAAGTATCCCTTGTATGTGGTACCGGGAAGCTTCCTCAGTCGCATTGCTCAGTGGGCTCATATTGCTTTGTTTTCGCACTTTTTTGGCTTGTACTCCATAGCTTTCTTTGCCTTGAGTCGCAGAGTGTTTCTCACTCCGCTTAGTATTTTGTCGGTTTCGTATTCGCAGGTGTTTTACCAGCGCATATCCGACATTGAAAGCATAGCTGAAGTACGTAAGCTCTATCTCCGAAGCCTCCGTAATCTGAGCGCTGTGGGAGTCGGGTTGCTGATCATGGTTTATCTGCTGCCCGCCAATTCGCTTGGTGTGCTATTCGGCGACAAGTGGATTGAAACCCTGGACTACCTGCGCATTCTCAGTTTTTGGTTTGTAATGAACTTTGTGGCAGGCAGCCTTGGCTTTGTGTGGCACCGTCTGGAATTACAACGCACGATGCTGGCTCTGGATACGTTCCACTTCCTGCTTGTTATTGGAAGTCTGGTTGGAGCCTTCTACGCCGGATTGAACGAAATGGAGTCTGTGGTGGTCTTTGTAATTGCCAAATGCGTGTATTTTGCCATCAATTTAATAACTGCTTACTTCGCACTCTCAAAAGCAGAATCTCGCCAGGTTGAGTAGAATTGCCGTCATAGTTTTCAATACCTTCCGGAATGATAACCGGGTGTTCCGCACGGCCAGGTACCTCCAGGATCAAGGTCATGAGGTTGTGGTGGGTGCGCTATGGGAGGAAGGTTTGCCTTTGAAAGAGAACGACAGAGGCCTGGACGTTCGCCGCACGCCAATCAAGACCAAAGGACTGCCACAGGGAAAAGTGTTTGGCTTCATCAAGTTTGCCGAAATGTACCTTCGGTTCATCTTTGCCTATCGCAAGTATGATGTGATCCACGCCAATGACTTTAATCCCTTCTTTTTGGCCATTATGGCTCGCTGGATTACCCCGAAGCTTAAAGTCATATACGACAGTCACGAGTTTCAAAGTGAGCGCTACGATAAGCCGGGATGGCGCAGACGATTAATCAGGGCTACGGAAAAGCGCTATGCGCGCAAAGCCGATGCCGTTATTACCGTTGGTGAAACTATTGCGTCCGAGTACAAAAGGCTGTTTCATATTCCCGTGGTGCACGTTATCCACAACGTTCCTCACCGAATGGAACTACAGGCTTCATCCAAACTGCGTGATCACTTCCACATTCCAAACGACAAAATTGTGTTTCTCTATCAGGGGGGCTTGGTGGTATCGAGAGGAATTGAAAACCTGCTGGAGGCATTTGTCCAGCTCGATACCTCCGATGCGGTATTGGTAGTAATGGGCAATGGAAACTTGCAGCACCTCGTGCATGACGCTTCGGCGAAAACCGATAAGATTTTTTATCTTCCCGCTGTGCCTTATGAAGATTTGCTCGCCTACACTGCATCGGCCGATGTGGGTGTAGTCTCTACGCAAAACCTTTGCCTCAACAATTACTATTGCATGCCCAATAAATTGTTCGAATACGTACAGGCCGGTCTGCCGGTGCTTAGCAACAACCTCAAGGATTGTGGTGCTTTTGTGACCAATCATGGTATCGGTCTCATGGCTCAGTCCTGGGAAGTGAATGACATCAACAAGGCGTTGAAGGATTTCGATCGTGAAAACATTGCCTTGTTTAAGTCTAAAGTCCCCCCCGTGGCGGCACGGTACAATTGGGAGAAGGAGCAGGAAATACTGAATGAAATCTACCAAAAGGTTCTTGGATGAGTAAGCGGGTTGCCCATATCGTATTGAATGATTTTGTCAATGACAATCGGGTGCTCAAAGAGTGCAATTCGCTCATCGATGCCGGATATGAAGTATCGGTTTTTGCTCTGAAAACTGAGCGCACTCAAGCGCATCAAAGAATAGGAAAGATTGATGTTCACCGTGTGAAGTTGTGGACTGAAATTATGCCTTCATCCTGGAACCCTATCAAGTACCTGGAATTCATGTTTCGCATGCAACGCAAGTTGCGGGGTTTTGATATAATTCAAGTCAATGATTTTGAGCCTTTTCCCACGGCGGCGCTGCATAAAATGTTCAGGCCTTCTGTGAAAATTGTTTATGATTCTCATGAATACCAGTCGGAGAAGAATGGAATGGGCAATTTCACCCGCCGACTTATTCGCTTTCTCGAACCGCGCCTTATCAAGAAGGCTGAGGCCGTTATCACGGTGAGTCAGGGAATTCGTCAGGAGTATGAGCGGCTATACGGCCTCAAAGACATCGAGGTTATTTTTAATGCGCCTCATCGCATGTCGGTGAAGAAACGCAACCTGTTTCGCCGGCGTTTTAATTTGGCGGATGACACCGTCATTTTCCTCTATCAGGGCAAATTCCACAAGGGCCGTGGTGTTGAGAAAGTTATTGAGGCATTCGCCAAATTGGAGGGCGAAAAGGTAGCCGTGGTGTTCATGGGAAATGGACCTCTCGAGGATTTGGTGCGGGAGTCGGCGAAGAAATACAATACTATTTTCCTCCATGAAGCTGTTCCCTATGAGGTGATTCTCGAACACACAGCCTCGGCCGACTTCGGACTACTTACTACTGAGAATATTTGTCTGAATCACTACTACTGCATGCCCAACAAGCTTTTCGAGTACATTCAGGCGGGATTACCTGTTATTACGACTCCTCTCTATGATTGTAAGAATATGGTGGATGGTCTTGAGATTGGGTTTGTGCTCGACGAAGACTCAGTAGATGGCTACCTGGGTGCCATTCGCAAAGCGCGCACTATGCCTCCGGGTCAGTTTGACAAAGCGTTGAAAATAGCCGCCGATCACTATCACTGGGCAGTAGAGGAGCAAAAACTGCTGGGTATTTATTCCCGATTGTAGAGCATGGCAAAGAAACTGGTTGTCCAAAATATCGCTGAACAAGATCGTCTTGCTTATGAAGAGTTAGCCGTTGAATTGGGCACTGTTTTCGCACAAGGCAAATGGCTCACTACTATGGCTCCTCATGCCCATCTACTGGGTATCTATTTGCCGGATGGCCAGCTCATTGGAGGATTGGTATGCGATACCACCAAACTGAAAGTGCTCGAAGTCATCACACCCGCATTGCTATCGCCCCATTGTGGATTGTTTTATCGCGTGCAATCCCAGAATCCATCGCAACAGGTTTCGCTTGACAAGTCCATTGCCGAAGCTATTGCTGAATGGCTTAAAGGACAGCCCCAGCGGGCTGTCCTGCTGCCTTTCCCACCTACTTTCAACGATATGCAAGTGTTTACCTGGGCCGGATATAAGGTAGCCCCCAAGTACACTTATCGGATTGATTTAAGCGCTCCTTTGGAAGAAATTCGTGCCCATTTTTCGACTTCAACACGCAGCGTACTTAAGAAGGCCGAGGATTCCGGCGTGAAGGTGGAAGCATTGTCTGACGCACCGCGGATAATGAAGGTCCTACAAGAAGCGATGACCTCAAAGAAAGGTAGTTATTCCACACCCCTTTCGGAGACTCAGCTCACCCAACTGCTGCAGTCGGATGTGGCCCGTGTGTTTATTGGAAGGGCAGACGAGAAGGATGTTGCCGTAGCGCTTTTTGTGGAAGATCGAAATGATTTGTACTACCTGGTGGGTGGTGTGCACCGTGACTTCGCCAAGAGTGGAGCCGGAACAGCGGTCATATGGAAGGGCATTGAACACGCAAAGCAATCGCAGAAGCGTTACTTTGATTTTGAAGGATCGATGAACCCGGGAATTGAACATTTTTTCAGGGGCTTCGGAGGTGAACTCACTCCGTACATGCAAATTGCGAAAGCGTCATTTTTTGAGCGGCTACTTCTCAGAATGAAGGGTCGAAAGGAATTCTAGTTCGGCATGAGTTCCTGAACACTCCACCATGTGAGGTCGTTCGAAGTGAAATGAAGGATTGCTGAAGCTTATATTTTCATGCCAATCACCAGGATGTCGTCCACTTGTTCGGCAGTTCCTTTCCAGTCCTGTAGCGCACTTTTCAGCCGCATTTCCTGGTCGTACATGTTGCCTCCCTGAATTTGAAACAACAATTCCTCAAACCGTCGACGCGTGAATTTCTTGTCTTTGGGTCCGCCAAATTGATCCATAAATCCATCGGTGGTCATGTAGATATGATCGCCTTTTTGAATGGGAATAACATGTTCGGAGAAATGCTTGCCTTCATGAATAAACGTACCTCCTAGTGAAAAGCGGTCTCCTTTAAACTTGAGGAGTTCGCCATTGCGAATCATGTAGAGTTGATGAAATGCTCCTGAGTAGTGCATCACCATTTGGTCAAAATCGAATGAACATAAACTGATGTCCATTCCGGTGCTTACTTCCGTTCCCTGCTCATGTTGTTTCAATTCGCGAATCACATGGCGGTCGATTTCGTCCAGGATCGTTGAGGTATGTAAGGTCTGGTTTTCAATGGCGGTCTGATTCAAAAGATTCGATCCGATCATACTCATAAATGCTCCAGGAACTCCATGTCCGGTGCAGTCTACGGCAGATATCCAACATTGATTTTCACGACCATAGAACCAATAGAAATCGCCACTTACAATATCCTTGGGTCGCAAGTACACAAAGACATCATCAAAGGCGTCGGCAATAGATTGTTTGGGTGGGAGCATCAATTGCTGAATGCGTTTTGCCGCAATAATACTCTCGGTCATGTGGATATAATTGTCGCGCATCAACTGATTGATACGCTCACGATCGGCAGCTTGAGCCTGCAGTTTTTGGTTAGCGGTTTCCAATTCGGCAGTACGTTGTTTAACCACAATTTCCATGCTGCTGATCACCTTGTTCAGTCGATTTTCAGAGCGTCTCACATCGGTGAGGTCGATGAAGCTGAGGATATATCTCGACTCTGATCTCGAGGTTTGAATGGCTTTAAAACGCACGTATACAATACCTCCTTCGAAGGTGTTCATGGAGAAACGCTCTTCAAACTGATCACTACCGCGTGAAAGCTGACGGAATACAAAGCGTAGTGAAGACAGACTGTCCTCATTCCATATTTCGGGAAATCGTTCCAGAAGATTTTCCTTGTCGGTGGCCGCGAACAGATTGACCATTTCATCATTGATCTCCACTATTTGAAAAGCGGAAATCTCATTCTTAATCTGTTCAAACGAGGCTTTCCTCCAGGTAGACCGGGCCTTCATGATCCGATCCATTTCCGGAATGACCAACTCGCAGATGGCTACTCCGGCATTGTTGAAGATATTCTTAAACTTTCGCTCACTTCGGATGGCCTGAATTTCCATCTCCTGTTTTTCGTGGGTGGCTCGTTTTCTTTTAAGCGCATTGTCAACCGCCACGCTCAACCGTTTCAGCGAACTCTTTATGACGTAGTCATCTATACCTTCTTTGACACATTCCAGTATACTGTCTTCAGGCAATTGTCCGGTAATCATGATGAACGGGATTTCCAACCCTTTTTCCCTGATGGTCAGAAAAGCCTCCACACCGTTGAACTGAGGAATGGAATAATCTGAAATGACCACATCCGGGGTTTCTGCTTCCAGTGCCTGAATAAATGCATTCTTGCTGGCAACGTGTTGTACCAACCAGTTAGGGTGCGTGGATTTGAGCTCGCGTTTTACTAGCTCTGCATCCAGCGGATAATCCTCCAGGAGGAGTACTTTGAGGTGTTCATCTATCGGTGCGGGATTGAGCATCCGGGAGCGTTTTTTCGAATTCAGTTTGAAGAATGGCGTAAAAGTAGAAAAGGCCCGCGTGGGGCCTTTTCAGATATAGGATGTGGTTCTTGTAAGTAAAGAGCACCAATGTGCGTCGGACTACTTACATCTGCGCAACTGGAGAGAGGTTGTGCAGCAAAATGTATTTGATGATATCGGAGTTGTTGTCCATGTTCATCTTCGTCAGAATCCGCGAACGGTACGTGCTGATCGTCTTGGCACTCAACTTCAATTGCTGGGCGATAAGGTTATTGGGTTTCCCTTCACCTATTGCCAGGAATACTTCGTATTCGCGGTCAGACAGTGTTTTATGGGGAAGCTCCTGATTCTTGTTGTTCATTTCCCGGTACAGCAGCTTGGTGATTTGCGGACTCAGGTATTCACCTCCGCGATCAATGGTACGGATGGCTTCAATCAACACCTCCGGTTCTGAATCTTTGTGCAAATAGCCCGATGCACCTGCTTTTAACATGCGAATGGCAAATTGATCTTCAGGGTACATGCTTAATACCAATACTTTGATGTCGGGGTAGAAGATCTTTACTTGCTTTAGTACTTCCAATCCACTTCGTCCGGGAAGGGATACATCGAGAATAATGATGTCCGGTTCGGTTTTTCTGAGACGTTGAAGAAGTTCTTCTCCGCTCGAGATATCGTCTGCTAATATTTCAATGTCGGGATATCCATCGATGATTTGTTTGATCCCTTGTCTGACGATTTTGTGGTCGTCGCAAATAACTACCTTGATCATGAGTTTTGAATTATAGTTCTACTTGATTTCATTGTCTGTCAGACAAATCTATCTACCCGATTCCAGCAATGGAATAGGAGTGATTCCTCATAGGGTGTAGGACGTTTCCTACGGTAGTCCATTTGGCGAATGCCAGAATAAAAAAAAGCCGCACGAATGCAGCTTCTATTAATGCTTGATGTTCAGCTCAATGCGTTTCCAGACTTAAGTCGTGAAGCATAATGTATTTGACCATATCCGTATTGCTTTCCAGGTGCATTTTCTCCAGAATGCGCGTGCGATAGGTGGAAATAGTCTTCACCGAGAGCGATAGCTTACGTGCGATTTCGCTGATGGTAAGTCCCTCACCTATATAGAGGAGAACTTCGTACTCCCTGTCTGACAATAGCTTATGCGGCAACATAGCCGTGTTTCCATTCATTTCCTGAAACAACAACCGGGTGATGTTGGCGCTGATGTACTCCTCACCATTGGCAATTTTGGTCAAGGCTTCCAACAGCACGTCGGGCGCTGAGTCCTTGTGAAGATAACCCGATGCCCCCGCCTTCAAAGCGCGGATGGCAAACTGATCTTCGGGGTACATGCTGAGCATGAGCACACGAATATCAGGGTGAGTGGTTTTGAGTTGCTTCAGGATTTCCAATCCGCTTCTTCCGGTGAGCGACACATCGAGAATAATAAGGTCGGTAGGATTGTCTTTGAGAATGCGAAAGAGTGACTCGCCATTTTCGGCTTCAGCCACGACTTCAAAATCGTTAAAGACATTGATAATTTGTTTAAGTCCCTCCCTGACGATTTTGTGGTCGTCACAAATGATGACTCGATTCATGAGTATGTGTTTTTAGTTTTTCCAGTTCCAGTTTGATTGTAATCTCCGTCCCCTTTCCGGGCGAACCTACAATCGAGATGTCGCCATCCCATTTTTTAATGCGCTCTTTAATTCCAAACAAACCCAGTGATTTGGATTTGCTGGCTTTTTCCACATCTATCCCGACGCCATTGTCGCGGATTTCCAGAATGAGTTGGTTTTGGGAAGTGTAAAGCGCTATGTCAGCCCTACTGGCTTGAGCATGGCGGTTGATGTTCGTGAGAGCCTCTTGAACAATCCTGTACAGAGCAGTTGCAAGGTCTTTTTCAAAGATAAGGTTTCCCGTATCAATTTTCAAATGCGCCTGTGTTTCATGATTCTGATTGTAGTTCTCGATATGCCATTCAAGTGCCGGAATCAATCCGATGTTGTCGAGTACAACCGGTCTCAATTCATGCGCAATTCTTCTAACCGTCTGTATAGTTTGGGTGGTCAGATCTACCAGGTAGTCGATTTTAGCATAGACGGCATCTAGATCTGCTTTTTCCAATCCGTTTTGCTGAAAATGCTGTTTGATCCAGAAGAGACCCAGCTTGCTTCCGGTGAGTTCCTGCCCCAGTTGGTCATGAATTTCCATGGAGATTCGCTTCTTCTCCTCATCTCGCACGTGTTCCAGGTGTTGTGAAAGGTCATGCAGACGTTCATTCAGTTCATGAAGTTCGATTTCAGCCTTCTTTTTTGCCGTAATGTTGCTGGGGATGAGAATAAGCGATTCTACCTGATCCCCCTTAAGCACCGGACCAATACGACACAGATACCATTGACGGTCCGGCCCACCTTCGCCACCTCCCATCTCCAGGGTAATGTTTTCCTGTTTCTCCCACGATTGTTCGATGGCCAGCATCATTTTATCGTGATCATCGACATGGATATAATTGAATAGGCTTGTCCCTATGACATCCTGGATTTGGTATTCACCAAATGGTCGGTTTACGTATTCAATAATTCCTTGTCGCGTGATTTTATACACTCGATCAGGAGCATTTTCGGTTAGTGCACGGAAGTTTTCCTCGCTTTGCTGCAATTCGATCGAAGCACGATCACGAGCCAGCAGATTGGCTTTGTGTTCTATGGCCAACTCACAGGCAGAGGTCAATCGAGTGAGGTTTTCCTTCAACACATAATCATCGGCTCCTGCCTTAATGCATTCTACTGCCGTTTCTTCATTAACGCGACCTGTACATATAATGAACGGCACATAGTTGCACTTTTCCCGTGTGTAGCGCAAGGCTTCCAGTCCGGTATATTGCGGTAAGTTGTAGTCGGAAAGCACCAGCTGTGGATCGAAATCGGTGAGGTAATTTTCAAATTCCTCGCGGGTAAGCGCGTGTTTGATTTCGTGTTCGAACTTGAGATTTCTGAGCTCAAGTTTAATGACAGCAGCATCTGAGTCCCGATCTTCTAAAATCAGGATCCGCAGTTTTTCTCCGGAATGTTGGTCGTACAAATTGACACGGTCAAGCTGTACGGAAGAAGGGGTTGTCATACCAGCGTTTGATTTACATTCAGCCAGTAGTTAACCGTTTCAGTGATTGATTTGGTGTGCTCCTTGAAGTCAATTGGCTTTACAAGATAGCTATTTGCGCCCAATAAATAAGCTTTTGTGATGTCGGCAGGAACTGCGCTCGAGCTGTGAATAACAACCGGCACGGCGTCAAAGTCCTTGTTCTGTCTGATTTTTTCCAGCACTTCGAATCCATCAAGTTTGGGAAGTTTCAAATCCAACAAAACGAATTTCAAACTAACCGCCTTTACCTTGTGCTCGTATTTGCCGGTGCCAAAAAGAAAGTCCAACGCCTGCGCGCCGTCGTGCACCACATAGACCCGATCTCTCAATCCAATTTTCTTCAGGATGAGTAGCATGAGTTCAGCATCATGCGGGTTGTCTTCTACAATGAGGAAATCGGGAGAGTGATCATTCATGGGCAAAAGTACTGTGACGAATATACCGTACTGAATCCCAACAAAAAAGGAAGCCGAAGCTTCCTTTTCAATACGTATGTATCAATAACTCCGTAAGGAGTTGATATTCAAAAGATTGATTATCCTACAATTTCGTCGTAAGTAACCAGGTACTCGTTGTCTTCTTTGAAGAATTCCAGACCTTTTTCCATCCATTTGCGGGCCAGACTGCTTTCACCTGCCTGAACCAGACCCTCACACATCAGGATGAGAGAGTTTTTGAAGATACCCATTTGGACTTCTGTAAGACGGCCGCATCCACCTTCATCGATGATACGCTCAGCCTCGGCAAAACTATTTTCAGCCTCTTTCTTAGAACGCAGCATGTATTCGGTAAATCCTTGAAGCAACCAAGCTCCCGGGTCGTTTTCGTCGAGCTTTACGAGGTACTTGTAGTACAGCTTGGCTCCGGTATATTTTTCCTGGTCCATTGCAGGGAACGCTTCCTGAAGGGCGCCTTCACGCAATTGATCCATAAATTCTGTGTATTCCGCATAGTACATGTCTTCCTTGTCCTTTGAACGGAACTTAGCGGCGTATTTGAGGGATTCTTTGAAAGCTTTCGGATATTTCTCTGCAAACTCATCGCGCTTCGAAATTTCGTAGTAAGCCATCGACATGTAAACGTAGGGGAGAGCGTCTTTTTTGGTTTTGTCGGAGAGGGTATACTTTTCTGCTTTGTAGAGCAGCTTTTCATACTCTTCATCTACGAGGAGTTCGAGCAGATCATTATAGTCACCCTGAGCAACGGCCGATAGAGCTAAAAAAGCGAATGAAAGTATGGTAATAACTTTTTTCATTTGATTTGTTTGGAGTTTCGAAATTGCATGCAAATTCAATGCCGAAGATAGAGGGATTCGGTCTCTTAACAAAATTCGGAGGCAACGAACTACATAATCCGTTGGATATTCAAGACTATGGCATTCGCCAAATAGAAGACTGGTTTGATTCACGAAACTGGGAGCCTTTTGCATTCCAGCGTGAGTCGTGGAATCACTATGCCAATGGATTGGATGGGCTGGTAAACGCGCCTACCGGAAGTGGCAAAACATATTCCCTTCTTGTGCCGGCATTGTACGGTGCGACGCTCACATCAAATAAAGGGATTAAGGTCATTTGGATTACTCCCATCCGTGCCTTGGCAAAGGAAATAAAATTGAGTGCCGATCGCCTGATTGAGGGGATGGGTTGGGATTTGATATGCAGCATTCGCACGGGAGATACAAGTGCTGCAGACCGGAAGAAGTTTGCGAAGGAACTGCCCGACATGATGATCACAACGCCGGAGACCATTCACGTTCTTTTATCCCAAAAGGAATATCGGAAGTATTTCAAATCGCTGGAATCTGTGGTGGTTGACGAATGGCATGAGCTTTTGGGATCCAAAAGGGGAGTGCTCATGGAACTGGCCTTGTCGCACATCAAATCGCTCGCCCCAAGCCTCCGTATTTGGGGAATTAGCGCAACGATTGGAAATCTTGAACAAGCTCGTGACATCCTGTTGGGGGCTGATCGCAGCGCGCATGGCGTTACCGTGAAAGCAGAACACCGCAAAGACATCAAGGTAAAATCCATCCTCCCGAAATCGGTGGACACCATGCCCTGGACTGGACATTTAGGGATTAAACTACTTGAGGACTTACTGCCTGTAATTGAAAAAAGCCGCTCTGTCCTCATTTTCACCAATACCCGGTCGCAATGTGAAATTTGGTACAACCGAATCCTTGAAGCAGCCCCTGAACTAGCAGGCATTATTGCCATGCATCATGGCTCGATGTCGCGCGACCTGCGCTACTGGGTAGAAGACGCCCTTTACGATGGCAGACTAAAGGCCGTGGTGTGTACTTCCTCGTTGGATTTGGGAGTGGATTTCAGTCCGGTAGAAACCATTGTGCAGATTGGCGGTCCGAAAGGGGTTTCACGCTTTATTCAGCGTGCAGGTAGAAGCGGACACAAACCGGGAGCTTCAAGCGAGATCTATTTCCTTCCAACGCACAGCCTTGAGCTGATCGAAGCAGCCGCACTACGTCAGGCAGTGAAGGATGAATACCATGAATCGCGTGAACCGTTCTTGTTGTCGTTTGACGTTTTGGTGCAGTACCTGCTTACGCGTGCGGTAAGTGAAGGCTTTGTGGCCAATGAAATTCTGGAGGAAATACGAACCACATTTTGCTTTTCAGACATCAACCATGAGGAGTGGGAATGGTGCTTACGTTTCATCACACAAGGAGGAGATGCTTTGCAGGCCTATCCGGAATACCGTAAAGTAGAAGAAATCGATGGAGTTTATAAGGTAACGGGCAGGGCCATTGCCATGCGCCATAGGATGTCAATCGGAACCATAGTTGGCGATTCCTTGCTCGATGTACGCTACCAGCGGGGAAGTTCCATTGGGAATATCGAAGAGTCATTTCTAAGCAGATTGTCGCCGGGCGAAGTGTTTTGGTTTGCAGGGCGCTGTCTTGAATTGGTGCGCATAGAAGGAATGGCAGCTATAGTGAAGAACAGTTCAAAGCCCAAGGGGAAAATCCCGGTGTGGTCGGGCGGGCGTTTTCCGCTTACCAGTAATATGTCGGACATGCTCCGTATGAAGCTCAATGAGATAGCACAAGGCCAAATAAAGGATGTGGAATTGATCAGAATGCAGCCTCTGTTGGACTTGCAACGTGAGCGCTCGGCAATTCCGGGAAAGGATGAATTGCTTGTGGAGTATTTCGAGAGCGAAGAAGGATATCACCTGGTGGTCTTTCCATTTGAAGGCAGGTTGGTTCATGAAGGCATGGCCGGACTGGTGGCCTGGCGGATTGCCCGTGAGTCGTCTATTTCGTTTTCAATGGCATTTAACGATTACGGGTTTGAGCTGCTTTCAGACCAACCCCTGGAAGTCAATGAAGATCGCATAGCAGAATGGTTGGCGCTTGAGAATTTATTGGATGATACCACAGCCGGAATTAACGAAAGTGAGATGGCGAGGAGAAAATTCAGGGACATCGCTATTATTTCCGGATTGGTATTTCGAGGATATCCGGGAGTGCCGGTAAGACAACGTCATTTGCAAAGTAATGCCGGATTGATCTATAATGTATTTGACCAGTATGAGGTACACAACTTATTGTATCGTCAGGCACATCAGGAAGTTTTGAACCAGCAACTTGAAATGACGAGGTTCAGGAATGCCATTTGGCGTATGCAAAATCAACGTGTCCTCATCACACATCCACCTCGTCCAACACCGTTCGCATTTCCAATTATGACCGATCGAATGCGGGAAAAGATGTCTACGGAGAGTGTTGAGGATATGTTGAACAAGCTTTCATTGGACTACAGTTGATGCATTGACGTGAAGTAATTGCCCGACTTTCGAGGCAAGATCTGTTTGAAATCCTTGAATGGGGTGTAGATTGCGCCACATTGAAAAAGGTAAGTCACTGAAGACTGTTCTGAATTCTTACTTTTGCCGCTGTAATTTGATAAACCATGCTGAAGGAATTTGTTGTACGAGCATCGTTCTCGCTGATTTTTGTGTTGGTGACCCTGGTTGGGATTGCTCAAGGAACCATTCGTGGTGCTGCTATCGATAAGGATTCGGGAGAGCCTGCCATTTTTGTGAACGTGTACCTCGATGGAACAAACTATGGCGTAACCACCGACCTTCAGGGTTTTTATACACTCAATAAGATTCCGGCGGGAACCTATACCATCGTCGCAACGAGCATGGAGTATGAAGCTTCGAAGTCACAGATTGTTGTGGTTGATAACCGCATTGTGACGAAGGACTTCACGTTGAAGAAGGCCACCATTGAGCTTGGCGGTGCCGAGGTGACTGCCGACCGGGATGCGCAGCAAAAAGATTCGCGTGTTTCTGTAGCAACTATTCGTCCGCAGGATATCAAGAAAATCCCATCTTTTGGTGGTCAGCCCGACCTTGTTCAGGTGCTTCAGGTCTTGCCTGGATTTGTGAGCACGGGTGACCAGGGAGGACAGCTCTATATTCGTGGGGGATCTCCTGTTCAAAACAAGGTGCTTCTCGATGGAATGGTGATATACAATGCCTTTCACTCTATTGGTCTGTTCTCGGTTTTTGATACCGACATCATCAGTAATGCGGATGTATACACAGGTGGGTTTGGCGCTGAATTTGGCGGCCGGATTTCCAGTGTCATGAACATCACGACTAAGGATGGAAACAAGAAGCGTCTTTCAGGCTCAGCGGGAATCAGTCCGTTTGGAGCCAAACTGACTCTTGAAGGTCCTTTAAAGAAACTAGGTGATGACGGTAGTTCAATCTCATATATCTTGTCGGCTAAGACTTCTTATTTGGAAGAGAGTTCAAAATTGCTCTACACATACGTAGATGAGGATGGATTGCCATTCAACTATACTGACTTGTATGGTAAAATCACCCTCGGATCAAAAGCGGGAAGCAAAGTGAGTCTGTTCGGATTCAACTTTAGTGATGATGTACGCTATCAGGCACTATCCAAGCTGAATTGGAACAACTATGGTGGTGGAGGTAAATTCTTCGTGGTGCCGGGTGGCAGTCCGGTATTGATCAGTGGATATTTATCTACTTCGAGATACAAGATCAATCTGGAGGAAGAGAATTTGGAGCCACGATTCAGTGGTGTGAACAGTTCAAATTTTGGTTTGGATTTCAAGTATTCTTTGCGCGACGATGAGATACTTTATGGGGTACAAGGGACAACCTTCAAGACGAGCTACCAGACCTTTAATGCACTGGGAATCCGAGCGGAACAAGAGGAGAATACTACCGAGTTTGGGCTTTACTTTAAGTATAAGCTTACGCATGGTAAGTTGATTTTCGAGCCGAGTATTCGAGGCCATTATTATGGGTCATTGAGCGTGTTCTCACCAGAGCCTCGTTTGGCTGCGAAGTTCAAGTTTAATGAGCGACTTCGTATTAAAATGGCGGCCGGGATTTATTCTCAAAACCTGATTGCTGCGAACAGCGACAGGGACGTTGTGAACCTGTTTTATGGGTTCCTTGCCGGACCGGAGAATCTTCAGGATGAGTTTGTCATGCCCAACGGTGAAACGCGAGAGGTGAAGGATCCCCTTCAAAGAGCATCACATGCTATTTTAGGGTTTGAGTTTGATATTACCGAGAAAATCAACCTGAATGTTGAAGGTTATGTCAAGAAATTCGGTCAGGTGACGAACACCAACCGAAACAAGCTTTTCCCTGACACACCGGAGTACTCGGAAGTTTCAGATGCTTTGAAGAAGGATTTTGTTATCGAGTCGGGACTTGCCAAGGGAGTTGACGTGGTAATCAAGTATGAAGAAAAGTATACCTATTTGTGGTTCGTGTACTCACTTGGAGATGTTGACCGATGGGATGGCTTCCAGTGGTATGATCCGGTATTCGACCGTCGCCACAACATCAACTTTGTTGCTTCACAAGCATTTGGTAAAAAGCATGACTGGGAAGTGAACGTTCGATGGAATTTTGGATCTGGATTGCCTTTTACACAGACTCAGGGCTTCTATCAGCCGGTTTCAATTGATGAAGGTATTGGTTCAGACTACCTCGCACAAAATCCAGATGAATTGGGTATTACCTATGGTGGATTGAACGAAGGGCGACTTCCAACGTACCACCGACTGGATATCAGTCTGCACAAATCCTTCAAATTTGGAGAACGCGTTTCACTTGATGTGAGTGCCGGGGTTACCAACGTTTATAGTCGTGCCAACGTATTCTACGTGAATCGTGTAACGAATGAAGTTGTGGAGCAGCTTCCATTCATGCCTTCGATTGGTTTGGACTTTAAATTCTAAGGTTTTACCCGAGCTACGGTAAAAAGAGGAAAAGAGGATTAGTTTGTGGCCAGAAGTTCACGTACGCTCTTATACGTTGCGTCTGAGACTTTCTTTCCGGCAATCATTTCGGCTAATTCCTGAATACGATCTTCCTGGTTCAAGACCTGCACTCCTGTTTCGGTCATGTTGTTGGCAATTGATTTTGCTACCTTGAAATGATGGTCGGCCTGTGCTGCGACCTGTGGAAGGTGCGTAATGGTAATGACTTGCATATCATTTGCCGAATGGCGTAACACCCTTCCCACTTTCAATGCAATTTCCCCGGAAACGCCCGTATCAATTTCGTCGAGTATTAATGTGGGCAGGCTCGTAATGCTTGAGAAGGCACATTTGAACGCCAGCATAACGCGCGCCATTTCACCACCGGAAGCAACGGTCTCAAGAGCTTGCATTGCATGTCCGGGATTAGCGCTGAACTGAAAATCTATGACATCCAATCCATGCTCATCAGGTTGAGGTTGTGCTTCGATTCCAATTTCAAACCGGGCATGTTCCAATCCGAGGGCGGCAAGACGCTCACGCACCATTTCGGCAACAAGAGGAGCACTTTTTCGGCGGGTAGCGGAAAGTTTCGCACCACGCACCACCAACTCCTGATACAGTGTTTCTACCTGATCCTTGAGTTTATGGAGGCGTTCGTCGTGGTTGGCGACGTTGTCGATGCGTGTAGCCAGTTCATCGCGCAACGCTATGAGTGCAGCCACATCTTCCACGCGATGTTTTTGCTGTAATCGGTACAATTCGTTCAGCCGATCTTCAATTTCCTGAGCTCTTTCGGGGTCAGATTGGGTGCTGTCGGCAATGCTCTCGGCTTCCAGGGCCAGATCGTTGAGTTCTATTTCAGCGCTTTTCAGTCGGTCGTAAATGTCCTTCACTCCGGCCGAAACATCGGCAATAGGGTGGAGGCGGTTGAGCGACGTGCGCAAATGGTTGATGATATTTTCCTCGCCATTCCGAAGCATTTCCGACAAGCCACCGACGGCCTCGATAATGGTTTCGGCATTTCGAATGACGTTTAACTCGTCTTCAAGCTCTTCCTGATTGATGCGATCCAATTGGAGTTCTTCCAGTTCCTGCCATTGAAATTGCATGTAATCGAGATCGCTCTGGGCGGTTTGCTGGGCAGATTTAAGCTGCTGGTATTCCCATTTGGCCTTGTGCCAGCTTTCGAAACCCTCGCGATAAACCTGAATTTCCTTTTCATTGTGAGCCGCAGTATCCACCACTTTGAGTCGGAAAAAGGCATCGTTGATGAGCCGATTATCCTGCTGCGAGTGGATGTCGATGAGCAATTGTCCCAGATCGGTAAGCGTATCCAGGGTGACGGGAGTGTCGTTGATAAAAGCACGTGACTTACCTGAACCCGAGATCTCACGCCGCACAATGCAATCTTCCCAAAAGTCAAGTTGATTGGAATCGAAGAAGGGTTTGAAGGGGGCAGCGACCGTAAAAGTGGCTTCGACAACGCACTTCTTATTGTCGCGACCAATGACTTTGTGGTCGGCCCGTTTGCCGAGAATGAGCCCTAAAGCACCCAGGAGAATTGATTTTCCCGAGCCGGTTTCGCCAGTGATTGCCGTCAGTTTACTTTGGAAATCCAGATCCAGCTGCTGGATCAGGGCGTAATTTTGAATTGAAAGATGTTTGAGCATGAAAATGTTATTTCATCATCTTCTCATACTTCGGAATGTTACCCGGATCAATCTGCTTCAGTACATTGTATACGCGCAGTTTTTCCTCTTGAGGGGCCGGTTTGAACAAGTTTACGATTTCATCCGCTTTGGCATAGAAAAACGTCTGAAAATTGTAATTCCCCGGTTTGATTTTGTTGGTGTTTCGCAGGCCGATCAACGCTTCCGCGATTTCAGCGCGTGCACCTTCAACATCGTTGTACATTTTATCAAATCCATGACGATGATAGCGGTACACACATTTGCGGAAAGGCTTGAACGTTTGACTGAGCAGGTTTTCCACCAACCAGTAGCGATTTTGGTTGCCTTCACTGGCCTTCCATCCTGATACTGCCGTGTTTTGAGCATTAGCTACGATGGTCTGGGCCTTGAGCAGAAACTCCGTACCACCTTCTTCGGCGAAGCTATCGTAGTCCATACCGATGATCAGGTAGGCATAGAAAGCCAGGATCGAAGAGAGGTTGTCGCGATGCTGATCTATGGAAAACTGGATCATGGTGTTCTGCAGGAAGTCGATGTCAAAGTCCTGATCATTCACTGAAAGCAGGGCTGTTTTATAATCGGAATTGTACACCGGTCGGCTGCTTTGCACCTGGATTGAACCTGAAAAACTAGAACTGGTTGAAGCTTCGCTAATGGTGATTTGCATGTTGCATTCGATACGCTCATCAAATTCAAACGTATCGTTGGTCCACTTACGTCCATTCATGAAGTTGGCGATGGACTCTTCCATGGTTTCGAAAATGCTTTGGTCAGTGATAGCCACCTGAGGGGCGATAACGGTGACTCTGCAATTCAATTCCTGTGCTTGAGACAGTACAAAACCAAGAGAGGTGAACACCACCAGAATCAATTTCTTCATGCTCCGAATTCTTCTACAATTGTTTGGATAATATCGCGGGCAACTTCAGCCTTGGATTTCAACTCAAAACTAGTGATTTTATTGCTTTTAGTCAGCAATGTGACTTTATTTGTGTTATGGCCAAATCCGGCGCCCTCGTCGGCTAGTGTATTGAGTACGATCATGTCGGCATTCTTCTTCTCCAGCTTCAGACGAGCGTGTTCCAGGGCGTTTTCCGTTTCCAGGGCAAATCCAACAACAAACTGTGAAGTGTTCACCCGGTTGTTGCCGAGGGTTGAAAGGATATCCGGATTGCGCACCAGGTTGAGGTTGAGAGCCTCTTCCGACTTTTTTATTTTTTGATCGGCTGCGTTGGTCGGACGATAATCTGCCACGGCTGCGGCCATCACAGCTATATCGGCGCGATGGAAATGATCTGTGGCCGCATCGAACATTTGTTGTGCGGTTTCTACATCAATACGTTCCACCTGATCGGGGGAAATGTCTACACCCGGGCCTGC
>JAGQVX010000289.1 GCA_020437755.1 Flavobacteriales bacterium | reverse complement strand
ATTCTTGCTCCCAGACAGCAAACAGTATTCCCAAAAAGAAAACAGACAAAGAGACAGCTGATTTCTTTGTAGAGCAGATTTTCACAGGTTGTCTAGCAGAATACTCATATTACATCGATTCAGCAGGGGAAGCTCTCATCATAGACCCAATATACGATCACAAAGTCTACACCAACTTAGCTACTGAAAGAGGAGCAAAAATCAAATACATATTCGAGACTCATTTTCATGCAGATTTCGTTTCAGGTCATGTAGATTTAGCCAAAGAAACAGGAGCAGAGATTATTTTCGGTCCAAAATCCAAAGCTAATTTCCAGTTCCATTTGGCCAAAGACTGTGAAGTGTTTAAATTGGGCTCAGCACACTTTGAAATCCTTCATACACCAGGTCATACCCCAGAGTCTTCATGCTTGGTTTTAAAAGATGCTAATGGAAAGCCTCATAGTGTCTATACTGGAGATACTCTGTTCTTAAATGAGGTAGGGAGGCCTGATCTAGCTGCAAATGAAGAACTAAAGCCTGAAGATATGGCCAGTA
>JAGQVX010000288.1 GCA_020437755.1 Flavobacteriales bacterium | reverse complement strand
GTTGTATTTTTCGACGACGCCGGACGAACCGGACTTCTTCCACTGACTTATACCCGACCGGCCTGTGAATTACGTACCGGTA
Source organism: Flavobacteriales bacterium (assembly GCA_020437755.1). Lineage (GTDB taxonomy): Bacteria > Bacteroidota > Bacteroidia > Flavobacteriales_D > Sanyastnellaceae > JADFAK01. Next base: position 466 of record JAGQVX010000288.1, on the reverse strand, counting down.
TTTTAACGATCTCCGAAGCGTGGACTAAAAAAGGGGCTTCCATAGCCGGATATATCACTGAACCATATCTGAGTAACAAATATCCAAAAGCCGCCGAAGGCACCTATATTCATGTCAATGGTCGATTGTTTCCCGATGATGTAGTCTGTGAAGCCATCTCCCGGTTGGGACATAATGAGGCGTTGATTCAAGGGGAGACGGTACTGGCCTGGAATGGGTCCCTTCACACGTGCGCGGAGCCTCCTTCGTCTTGCCATTCAATAAAGTATGAAGGGGCGATTCTTATAGAACGGTGCAGCGATTTATTCTCACGTAATGACGAGTTTATTCCAAGTCAATTTGAAATGTTGACAGCTGGCCGTAACAGCGCTCCGTTGCATTCAAGTGTCACCATTATTGGTGATCCCAGTCTTGTTTTCGCGGAACCCGGAGCACGGGCACTTGCATGCACCAAAAAAAAAAAAAA
>JAGQVX010000287.1 GCA_020437755.1 Flavobacteriales bacterium | reverse complement strand
CGACCAAACGAGCTTGTTTATATCTGACCAGCGCAACCCTGTAAGGCATGAAAAAATGAATGCCGTTTTCAGGATAGGGATTTCGCAATCTGCCTTTACTGCGGATTGTAATTCTTCCAGTGTCAAAAACTCTCTTTCCGGTTCTCCTTGTTTGAATGCTTCAACACCTTCAGAAGGATTGGTTGGAATGATGCCGTCTTTAACGGCCTGTTTTAGGGCTGCTCTGAGCTTGTTGAAATAGGAGTACTTGGAATTTTGGGATAGCTTCTGATTTCCGTGGGCTATGGCTTTCTTATCAAGGAATAGTTTGAAGTCCTGAACAAATTGCCTGTCCACTTCCGTGAAAGATAAATCATAGGTGCAAAAGGCTTTCAGGTGCTTAATCATGCTGGTCCAATTGCCATGATTGCCGGGGCTGTCGTCTCTCTGTTGTGCAAGCAATTCAATGTAGGAAAGGAAGCTGCCTTTTTGCTTCTCCTGATCACGAAAGCCATAAACACCGTTTTGGATTTCGATTTGTCTTTGCGCCCTTATGGTTTCGGCTAATTGCA
>JAGQVX010000286.1 GCA_020437755.1 Flavobacteriales bacterium | reverse complement strand
AAAGCGTTCTTTGGCGCGGGCTTTCTCCTCGTCCCTGCGGGCGCCCCCCATGGCCACATCGAACTGGTGCTGCGCCAGGGTATCCAGCAAAGTCACCGTTTGCAAGGCGTTCCTGCTGGCGTTAATGCCTTTCTCCTCCACCACACGGCTTTTGTCTATGGACTCCTGTACGGACCCCACGACCAGGCGCACGCCCAGCTTATCCACCAGCGCATCCCTGAACCCTATCGTCTCCGGGAAATTGTGGCCGGTGTCGATGTGCACCAATGGAAATGGAATGCGGGCAGGGTAAAAAGCTTTTCTGGAAAGGTAGGCCAGCACGATAGAGTCTTTACCACCCGAAAATAATAAGGCAGGGTTTTCAAACTGCGCCACCACTTCGCGGATCACGTAGATTGCTTCTGCTTCCAGTTCCTTCAGATGGGACAAATAATATGAGCTCATTTTTTAGAAATCCTCGGTAATACTTTCTTGAGCAGCAAATCTAAGGATTCCTCTAAACTCGACTCGTTTGTTTTGATGATTAAATCCGGATGAGAGGGCTTTTCGTAA
>JAGQVX010000285.1 GCA_020437755.1 Flavobacteriales bacterium | reverse complement strand
GTATCTCTTTGCTGATCATGGTTGGTATTATTGCAAGATTGCCTTTCTCATTCGTAGCAGAATTTTTCTCTAAGGTTGAGCAGGCAGGTGGAGGACTTGTTATCTTCTTAATTGAGATGGTATTCCTTCTATTGGTAATAGTATTGTCAATTCTGTTGGTTCAAGGAACCAGAAGAATTCCAGTACAGGTTGCGCGTGCTGCGATTTCAGGACGTCAGGCACTTCCACAGGGCGGAACCCGTCAGTACATCCCACTTAAGGTCAATGCTGCTGGTGTTATGCCAATCATCTTTGCTCAGGCAATTATGTTTGTTCCGATTACTCTTGGCGGATTCGCTGGTGAAGGTGCGTCATGGTTTGTTACAGCATTCTCAGATTTCACTGGATTTTGGTACAACATTACCTTCTTCCTGTTGATCATCATCTTCACGTATTTCTACACTGCTATTACGATCAATCCGAATCAAATGGCTGAGGACATGAAGCGTAATGGTGGATTCATTCCAGGAGTTAAGCCAGGTAGAAAAACTGCAGAGTATATCGATACGATCATGT
>JAGQVX010000284.1 GCA_020437755.1 Flavobacteriales bacterium | reverse complement strand
AGAAATCCTCTCTTTCTTCTGCGTACGCATATTGAACACATAAGAACCAGCATCCAAACGTCCTGAGTACGCACGGAAAAAGCACAAACGACCTACAAATGGGTCTGTAGCAATCTTGAACGCCAATGCAGCAAATGGTTCACTTGCATCAGGTTTTCTTGAAATTGTCTCTTCTGTGTCTGGGTCAGTTCCTTTGATGTTGTCCATGTCAAGGGGACTTGGCATCAACTCCATCACGTAATCCAACATTGTTTGAACACCCTTGTTTTTGAAGGCTGAACCACAAAGCATTGGAATTACCTTGTTTGCAACACACGCTTGACGAAGAGCAGCAATAATCTCATCCTCAGCTATTGAATTTGGATCTTCGAAATACTTCTCCATCAAAGTATCATCGAACTCAGCAACTGATTCCAAAAGTTTCTCTCTCCACTCATCAACCTCTTCCTTCATATCAGCAGGAATCTCAACTTCTTTAAAGGTCATTCCGTGGTCATCCTCGTTCCATACCATAGCACGGTAGTACACAAGGTCAACCACTCCTTTAAAGCTGTC
>JAGQVX010000283.1 GCA_020437755.1 Flavobacteriales bacterium | reverse complement strand
TGAGAGCAATCTGATTGATTCTGCTGTCATAGAACTTAAGAGAATAGTTGAAAATGAATGAAGTGCTGGCGGTAACAATAAACCCACAACCACACTAAAGTAGGACTTCAGTGAGATTTGGCTCCTGTTGCACCTATCCTCCGACCACGAATCGAGACAGATGCAAATTCAATACACTTTTTCGGGGTTTAGGCGGGGTTGACTGTGTTGTAAAAAAGACCTGGTGAAAGTTGAATGAAGAGGAATATCGGTAAGCCGTGTGAGGGAAAACTTCATGCACGGTTTGATGTTGTGGGTGCTGACATCTTAATTCTATTTTGCTACCTTTCGTGGTGCCATAATGGGGGTGGGGTGTCGGCTTGTTCTCTCTTGTGAAATAAAATACTACGACAATGAAATCATTCGGTGATCGATTAAACGAATCTATCGTTGAGGCTACATCACGATTATTCTTACAAGGTGAAATGGCACAATTGACTTATATTTCCTTTGATAAATTTGTCAATTGGATAGACTCTAGACAAGAAGATACGATACCCATATCATACCCTGTCGGTATG
>JAGQVX010000282.1 GCA_020437755.1 Flavobacteriales bacterium | reverse complement strand
TACGGAACCAACTTTCGGATGGGAGATTCGGGCATCTGCTGGCCCTTCAAAGACAATCTTGGCATGGTTGAAATTAGAGCATAAAAAAAGTCCCGACAATTATCGGGACTTTTCGTTCAAGAAAAACGTCTTTTCTTATTCAGAAACCGGAGTTGCTCCCTGAATGGTCTTGCTCTCTGGCATAGCATCTTCCTCAGAAGCTACAGCATTCACATTTCCTTTGATCTTCAGAAGCGCAGTGCTATTATCTACAGAGTTAGAAGTAATGGTCACAGACTTGCTGATAGGACCAACACGCTTAGTGTCATACTTTACTTTGATAACATTCTTTGCACCTGGTGCGATAGGCTCTTTTGGCCACTCAGGAACCGTACATCCACAAGAACCTTTCGCCTTAGAAATGATCAATGGCTCAGTACCAGTGTTAGTGAATACGAACTCAGTAGTTCCGTCTCCACCTTGCTCTACTTGACCGTAGTCGTGCTCGGTTCTTTCAAACTCAATTTGTGGACCAGCTACTTGAGCCGATACGTACGCGAATGATCCAACGACCATTGCCA
>JAGQVX010000281.1 GCA_020437755.1 Flavobacteriales bacterium | reverse complement strand
AAATGGGGAGGAATTTCGACGATTGGTCTACGATTTTTTCTGGTAGATGTAGTTTTTCAGGGCGGCAGTTAAACTTTCCAGGCGGACGGGCTTGCTGATGTAATCATCCATGCCGGCTTGCAGCAGCTTTTCCCGATCTCCCTTCATGGCGTAGGCGGTCATGGCAAAGATATACGGCCGTGTGCGACCCGCATACAGTTTGAAGATTTCCTGAGTGGCCGTTATCCCGTCCATCTCGGGCATTTGGATGTCCATAAAGATGACATCATACGGCCGTTCCGCCAGCCGCTTGACGGCCTCAGCCCCATTTTCTACCAGCTCCGCCTCATATCCCAGGCGGCTCAAAATCTTTCTGGCGACTTTTTGGTTCACTCGGTTGTCTTCGGCAATCAAAATGGAGAGCGGATATTGCTGGGCCAACAGCGGCACAATGTTGTGATTGGTCGGTGCGGTGGCTGAAGGCTGGTAGTTTGCCAATTCTTGTAGCTTCTGGCGCAAGGTATCAAGCTTAAGTGGTTTGGGTAGGAAATCGACAACAGGTGTGGATGCTGCCTCGTTTTCCGGC
>JAGQVX010000280.1 GCA_020437755.1 Flavobacteriales bacterium | reverse complement strand
CGGGATCAGCACGGATACGGTGAGCGTCTTCATCTTCGACGAGAACAATCCTGCTGCGGATGCTGGTCTGGATCAGGAACTCTGCGTACCACAGGACAGCACCCTCCTGGCCGGCAACACACCGATCTTCCCAGCTATCGGGACCTGGACCTTGATCAACGGAGCTGGGAATTTCACCGATCCGAACGATCCGACCACCCAGGTGAGCGGTCTTGCCATTGGCCCGAACACTTTCCGCTGGACCGTGGATAACGGACCTTGCGCCAACCCGATCACCTTCGACGAGATCACCGTGATCTTGTTCGACGACAGCACAGCCGCTGCAAATGCGGGACCCGATCTGGAGATCTGTCTGCCGCAGACTAGTACGACGATGCAGGGCGAGACGCCGCAGCCGCCTGCCACCGGTACGTGGAGCCTGCTGGGCGGTGCAGGTACCATCGTGGATCCCAGCGATCCGCAAACCGACGTGACCGATCTTCCCGTCGGCATCACCACGCTGCTCTGGACCCTGGACAATGGTCCCTGTCCGGACAACGGGATCCTGACGGACACGGTATCGATCTTCA
>JAGQVX010000027.1 GCA_020437755.1 Flavobacteriales bacterium | reverse complement strand
CGTATATGTAGTAGACACCACCGCACCGGTATTGGAGGCAGCAGCCGATATGACTATCGAGTGTGATATGGAAGTACCAGCACCAGACTACACAGTATCTGACAACTGCGATGAGAATCCGGTAGTAGAGGTATCAGCAGTAGTTGTTGATGGAGAATGTCCTGCAGAATACGTAATGACACGCACGTATACAGCAACAGATGCATGCGGCAACGTATCAACCGATACTCAGGTGATCACTGTGGTAGACACCACCGCACCAGTATTGGCAGCAGCTGATGATGTAACCATCGAGTGTGATCAGCCAGTACCGGCACCAGATTATACCGTATCAGACAACTGCTCAGAAGTGGAAGTGGTAGTAACCGCACAAACAGAGCAAGGTGACTGTCCTGCAGAATATGTAATGACTCGCACCTACACTGCAACAGATGCATGTGGTAATGTATCGGTTGATTACCAGGTAATCACTGTTCAAGATACTACTGCTCCATGGTTGGAAGTGTGTGACGATGTTATCATGGAATGCGACGAAGAAGTACCGGCACCTTGCTATGAAACCGGAGATAACTGTTCGGAAGTAACCGTGGAGGTAACCGAGGAAGTTCTTCAAGGTAGCTGCCCGGCTGAATATGTACTCACCCGCACCTACACTGCTACCGATGCCTGTGGAAATACAACCAGCGACGAGCAAATGATTACCGTTGTGGATACTACGGCTCCAATCCTGGTTGCTGGTCCGGATATGACCATTGAATGTGATGAAGAAGTTCCGGGTGCAGACTACACAGTAGAAGACAATTGTTCAACTGTTGAAGTGGTATACAATGACGTGATTACCGAAGGTGATTGCCCTCAGGAATACACCATTACGCGCACATACTCTGCAACCGATGCGTGTGGAAATACTGCAAGCGATGTTCAAATCATCGCCGTAGTTGACACTACCGCTCCTGTGCTTGCAGGCGTTCCTCAAGACGAGACCGTGAATTGTAATGATGATCAAGTATTAGCGGTGGTTACTGCTTCGGACAATTGCGATGAATTGGTAGAAGTTGAACACAGCGAAGAAATGGTTGACCTTGCATGTGGCTGGCAAATCATTCACACGTGGTGTGCTTCAGATGACTGCGGCAATCAAACATGTGCACAGCAAGTGATAACCGTGATAGATACCGATGCCCCTGTGTTTACATATGTTCCAGCTGATGCTACATACGAATGTGACCAGGAAATCATCTACGAAGATGCTACGGCAACCGACAACTGTTCGGATTTCATAATTGAATACAGCGAAGAAGTAGAACAAGGTGAATGTCCTCAGCAATACGACATCATCCGATGCTGGACCGCTACCGATGATTGTGATAATTCAAGTACCATGTGCCAAACCATCCATGTACAGGATACCACGGCTCCGGTATTTGATCCGTATGAAATTGCCATTGATCGTCCATGCGATGATTATATGGGAATCTATGTTACAGCTACCGACAATTGTGGAGAGGTGACCATCACCTTCGAAGATACTATGGTGTCAGGAGGTTGTATGGGATCCATAATCCGTGACTATACGGCTACCGATGAATGTGGCAACGCTTCCTATGCACAGCAAATCATCATGCTCACCGACGAAATAGCTCCAACAGCCGACTATGTCCCTGCAGATGCTACTATCGAATGTGACCTGCCACTTCCGCAAGAAACGGCGTCATTCAGTGACAACTGTGATGATGAGCTGGAAGTAATGTGTTCGGAGAATATTACCAACCTGGATTGCGGCTATATGGTCAACCACATCTGTACGGCAACCGACGCGTGTGGAAACGAAACCACAGTCAACTGGACCATTACAGTAGTTGATATTACAGCACCGATAATCGAGCTGTCTTCATACGGAGCTGACTATGAATGTGATCAGGAGGTTCAACTTCCGGAAATTATGGTTTCCGACAACTGCGACGAAATGCCTGTTGTCACCATGGTCATGGAAACGATCCCGGGCGATTGTCCGCAAAGTTGGACGGATGTGTACACCTGGACCGCTACGGACAATTGTGGAAACGCAAGCTCTGCTTCGTTTGAAGCGGTATACGATGATACAACGGCACCTGAATTTACCTACGTGCCTGACATGCAGTATGTGAGTTGCGATGGTATTGCGGAAGACGTTATGGCCGAGGCAACAGACAACTGCGGCATGGTTACGATTACCAGCAGTATGACTACTGAAGAAGGCGATTGCCCTCAGTCTTACGCAGTGATTACTACCTGGACCGCCACCGACGAATGCGGCAATGCTTCAACGGCGCAGTCTGTTGTGAATTACTACGATGACCAGGCACCTGTTTGGGATTCGATGATCGATGACATATCGGTTGAATGCGCCGATGAAGTTCCGGTGATTACCCCTACCGCTTCCGACAATTGCGGCGAGGTGGTTGTGGTTTGCACTACGAATTACCTCAGCGAAGATGATTGTGGAAACTACTCGGCCATTGTAACCTGCACTGCTACTGATGAATGTGGCAATCAGGCCACGATGAGCTACAGCATCTCCGTTTATGACCAAACCGCACCGGTGCTGTTTGATGTTCCTGACAATCTCGTTTTGGACTGCCAGGATGAAGTGCCTGCAGCTCCGGAGGTTACCGCTACCGATAACTGCGATGATGTAGAAGTAATGTACACCGAAGAATTCTTTGGTGACCTTCCCGATCCTGAAGCAGATCAGGACTGCCACATTGTGAATCCTGAGAGCGATTTCTACACCTATGATTGGGGTATGCTGTTCCAACCACAGGAGGGCGATATAGATATGTATTATCACTTCACCTTGGGCGACTTCCTGAGCTATCCCGATGGCTCTGCGCATATTACCGGACAGGTAGTGAGCTATACTAACCCTAACGCCGGTTTCGACGTGGATATCTGGTTGGAGAATGGAATGGATTGGGACAACTGGTCAACTCAGGATTTCCCAACCTCATACAAAGATGATTGGAACCTCGCCGGTGACAACTACCTGGATTGGTGGTACTATGTCATGTCTTCAGACGCGTCATTGGCTGGATTTGGAGATTATGCCGGATCGAGCATTACCATGTCACACGCTCCTTCCAACTACTACTATGGATTCCAGGTTGGAATTGCAGCCAACAACGTAAACGCCAACTATGGCGGAGGCGGTTGGTTCTTCTACGAAGGTAGTCTGGTAGTTGACGGCGGAGAGCCTATTGAAGTGAATGGTGCCGGTGATTTCGCGTTTGATCTGGAGTGCTGCCCCGATTACTGGATCGAGCGCACCTGGTGTGCCGAAGATTGCTCAGGCAACATGACTTGTGCGTCACAACTCATCACTTTCGAAGACCTCGACGGAATCAACTACGTGCCTGGCGACGTTGTTTCGATGATGCTCGCTGAAGACGTGGATTTCGACTTCACATTCGTAGGTCCTAACCCTTCTGATGATGTGGTTGTGATCAAGTTCATGTCCAACACGCGCAATTACCTCACGCTCACACTTACCGATGCATACGGCAACCAAATCAAGACGTTGTTCAGCGGAAATGTCACCAATGGAATTCCATACGACATCGTTCTGGACGCCGAGTCGCTGCATAGCGGTATCTACATTGCCACATTGAGTTCAATGTCGGGAATGAAGACGCAAAAGATTGTCGTTAACCGATAGTAATCTAGTGAATGAAAAATGGGAAAGTCGCTCGAAAGGGCGACTTTTTTTTTGGAGGTCCGTTTGGGATCTTCCCGGTACGTTGATGATACAAGTATGCCATCCGGCAAATGTTAACCGGGCGGTATATGCCTGGAGTGCATGACACGCATTTGCCATTTGCCGAATGGCCTTACGTTGGAATCTCCTGAATTTCCAGGCTGCAACAAGACCAATTGGATTCGTTCGTACAGGGAGTTGTGCGGGCAATTGGCTATCTTTACCAGTTCAAATTCAGGCAATTGATTCGAAGACTGGGCCTCATATTTTTTACGCTTGCCTTCGCGATGGGTGGGTGGAGTCAGTGCGAAACAGAATTCAATCTGTCTCATAAGGCCTATTTCGATCAATTGGAACACCGCGGACAAGCCAATCCCAACCGCGACGATGTGGTGTATGTTCCCATTGCTTTTCACGTAGAAACGTATGGCGGTAATCCGGTGCTTTCCACTACCGCTATTACCAATGCCATTGCTGAATGCAATAGCTGGTACGCTGCGGCAGATATTGTGCTGGAAATGTGCAGTGAAGAGGTGTTTTACTACGAAAATGGCGACGGTTATAGCACCATCAACAACGTTCTAAACGTCAACGTGGCCACCTCCTACAATGGGTGTGGTGTGAACTATGGCTACGGTCCCAACATAACCATCAACCCCAATTGCAACCGTCCTTTTGATGAAATATTGGCGCATGAAGTTGGTCATGCTCTGGGACTTCCGCATACGCATGGGTACACCAACAACGGCACCACCAATGAATTGGTTGATGGGAGTAATTGTGAAACTGCGGGTGACCATTTTTGCGATACCCCGGCCGACCCGAACTTGCTGAACTATATCAATTCATCGTGCGTGTACACAGGCACCCTCACCGACGCCAACGGGGATTTTTACACCCCCAATACGCACAACCTGATGTCATATACCTATTCACATTGCCCCGATCATTTTTCGCCCATGCAATGCGAGCGAATGCATGATGTTGCAGTGGGATACGAATTCAACTGTTGTTTGCTGCCTTTACCTCTAACAAGCAACGTATCCGTTTGCCGGGAAGAATCGGCAACTCTTGTGGTCACCAATCCTACTGGAGATGTGCTGTGGTATGAACATGCGAACGACGACGAACCTATGGATATTGGTTCCTCATTTACCACGGAATACCTGGAGGAAACCACCAGTTACTACGTAAGTATGCTTGACGGTTGTGAAACCGATAAGGTAAAGGTAACAGTAGATGTTATTCCTGCAGTGGGTGTTTTGGCATCAACGGCGGTTCGTACCACTGCCTTCACGAGCTCAGGCGGACAGGGCGGAGATGGAGGAGTCGGGGGCTTCGTGTGGTACCAGCATATTATTCCAACCGATACATTGGTGTATGTCGTTTTGGGAAATAACGAATTGTGGGCCTTCGGAAGTGAGCCATTTGGTGAATACCAAATAGCTGCACTCAACCTGGACGGTGGAACAACGATAACCGATATGATTTCCCTCAACGACCAACTGATCCTGGGCCTTAATGATTGGAACAGTGGATCGGCCTTGTGGGTGAGTGACGGAACCCCGGAAGGAACGGCCGAAATCATGTATTTTGATGAAGCCGACTACGCCTTTAGCAACTACCGCATGACGCCTTTCAATGGAGGTGCTGTTTTTGCCATGAGTCACGAGGGAAGCTATACCGAGCTCTGGTATACCGACGGGTCCTCGGCCGGCACGCAGAAAATTACCGATCTCCCCTCAACCAGTGGCTACACAGATTTCAGATTCACCCAACTGGGCAGTTTGCTGATTTTCACGGCACAGGATACACCCGGCAATTCCGAATTGTGGCGAACCGATGGTACTGAAACGGGCACCTATCCGCTTGTGGATGTCAATCCGGCGAATGGTTCCGGAGCGAGTATCCTCGCGGCAATAGGTTCTCACGTTTATTTTATTGCCGATGACGGTGTCAATGGCAGTGAATTGTGGAAGACCGATGCAGAGGGCAATGCCTCTCTGGTTACAGAAATCAATCCGTCGGGCAGTGCCAATATTGCCAATGCGGTGGCGTTGGGAAACAAACTTTACTTTTCGGCCAATGATGGGCTGAATGGATATGAACCGTGGGTGTCAGACGGGACCGCCGAAGGAACTTTGATGATTGAGGATATCAATCCGTCGGGCAACTCACAGCCGGTGTCTTTTACCTTATGTGGAGGAAAAGTGTATTTCGGAGCCTCACCACTCACTGGTACACATCCCGATTTATTCCGGTATAATCCAATGTCCAACACGCTTCAGGTGGCTTATGATTTCACTCAGGAAGGATATGGAGGGGTGGATGAGATCTGGTGTGAGAATGACCACATGTATTTCCGCGCTTCAATTGGGGTGAATAACCTTGAAATTTGGCGTAGTGAAGGTACTCCTGAGACCACATATCCCCTGGCTGATATCAACCTGAGCACCAGTTCATGGCCTACCGATTTTTTCACCTTTAATAATGAGGTTTGCTTCGTGGCCGACGATGGTGTTCATGCCAATCAGTTCTGGACCATTGAGGAACCTCACTATACGGTGTGTGAAGGTCAGGAATTGACTATTGAAACCGCTCCCACATTGTTCACCATAAGTTGGTATGATGAAGATTCAGAGGGCGAATTTCTCGGCACCGGCGCTACCTGGAATACCGGTCCGCTGGAAGAAACCACATCGTTCTATGCTGAATTGTCACAGGATGGATGCCTGAGTGAGCGAACCGAGTTTAAGGTGACCGTCCTGGCCATTACCCAGGTTAGCGCTCCAGCGGCATTGTGCGAAGGCAATCAGGCCCAAGTCGAGCTTACTACCAACTCCATGGATCCCGACCTCTGGTTCTCGCTTGACGGTGAAGCCTCGGCTAGTCCGTTTTTTGAGGCTGTCGATCCGGGAGCACACGAGATTATGGCCATTCTGAATGATTCCTGTGCGGTTTCGGAAAATATTCAGATCATCGAAGCCCTGCCTATTAGCGCGACCACAGAAATCCAAATGCCTACGTGTCACGGTCTGGATAATGCCACGGTGAATTTGTCCACTGTGGGGGGATTTGGTTCCATCTCCTGGTCCGTAGATGGTCAGCAACCCAATTCCGAAGTGCTCATCGATTCGCTGAGTGCCGGATCACATTACATCACCTTCAACGATGACTTGGGCTGTAATCAGGATACCTTGTTTTTGGAGATTGATTCTCCCGACCCGCTCGATGCTACCATCCTTGTTACTGATGCAGCATGTGATGGCGAATGTACCGGTATCATTGATATTTATCCCACCGGTGGCACGATACAACAGTATTACATCACCGGACTGGCAGACACAGAGGGCATCTGGCTCGATACCGGAGCGTACCATATGGATGTATGTGCCATGGATTTTATTGTTGAGATTTTCGATGACAATGGGTGCGCATGGAGTAGCGAGATTTTGAGTGTAAATGCCGCGGAGCCGTCCATGTGGTACTTCGACCAGGATCAAGATGGCTATGGCGATGACATCACCATTATTCAGGATTGTGTTCAATCGCCCGGTTTTGTATCTCAGGGTGGAGATTGTGACGATTTTAATGCGGATGTTTACCCCAATGCTCCTGGACAAGGTGACGGACTGGATGTCAATTGCGACGGACAGATTTCCCAAACCGAAACCACGTGTCAGGGTGACTACAACTTCGACGGCGTGGTAAATTCCGTTGACCTGCTGGTGCTGCTCGGAAATATCGGCTGTACCAGTCAATGCTTGCTCGACACCAATGGTGATGACGAGGTGGATACACAGGAATTGCTCGGCTTTCTGGGGTCTTTTGGAACCATCTGTGGCAACTGATCAGCTTTGCGAAATTTGAGATTTTCCTACGGGCAGGTGAAAAAATATTTGGCCTTGTGCCCGCTCAAAAGCCATAAGTTTGCCCCATGGAGCGACGCACACTTTTTGCCGATGTGATATTACCGCTGGCGCTTCCCAAAATGCTCACGTATCGTGTTCCCTTTGAGTTGAATGACTACGTTATTCCGGGTGTACGCGTGATTGTGCAACTGGGAAAAGCTAAGTTGTATACAGCAATTGTGCGCAACGTTCACGAAAACCTTCCCGAGTATCCCGCTAAATTTCTCGAAGGGATTCTCGACGAAACCCCGGTCGTAAATTCGTTTCAGTTCAGTCTGTGGGACTGGATGGCCGGATACTACATGTGCACGCTCGGCGAAGTAATGAACGCTGCCTTGCCTTCCAGTCTGAAGCTTGCCAGTGAAACCAAGCTGGTACTCAATGAAGACTGGGACCGCAACGACAGCACGCTCAGCGACAAGGAGTTTTTGGTTGCTCAGGCCTTGCAATTGCAGGAGGTGCTTACGTTGAAGGAGGTAAGTGAGATTCTCGATCAAAAAACGGTCATGCCCGTGGTCAAGAAGCTCATTGAGAAGCGCGTGTTGTTTACCGAAGAGGATTTGCTTCAACGGTACAAACCACGCGTTGAAGAGTTCCTCCGACTTACTCCTGAAATGTGCGACGATGATCGTCTTCAGGAGATGTTTGACACACTCGAAAAGCGCGCGCCAAAGCAATTGGAGATGCTCATGGCCTTCTTCCACCACACCGGCAACGTATTGTCAAGCGATAGGGAAATAGGGAAGGTGGTCTTGCAAAAAGCCGTTGGGGCGCAGAGTTCCATGACTCAAAAATTGGTGGAACGCGGGGTTTTCGACATCATTGAAAAGGAAATTGGCCGCATTGAGCAGTATGATGCTGCAGATTTAGGTCCGGCCGCTCTAAGTGAGTCTCAAAATGATGCGCTTCAGGCCATTCGGCAAATATGGCAGGAAAAAGATGTGGCGCTGCTTCATGGCGTAACAGGTTCGGGAAAAACAGAGGTGTACATTCACCTGATTCAGGAAGTACTCGATGCTGGCGGACAAGTACTCTACCTGCTTCCGGAAATCGCGCTAACGACACAAATCATCAATCGTCTGAGCAAGTACTTCGGTCCGCGTATTGGGGTGTATCATTCGCGGTTCAATCAAAATGAGCGGGTTGAAATATGGAATCAGGTTCAAGACCGCAGTTCCGGACGATTCGATGTGGTTCTGGGAGCCCGGTCTGCGGTGTTTTTACCGTTTTCAAAGCTGCAGTTGGTGATTGTGGATGAAGAACATGAGTCTTCGTTCAAACAGTACGATCCGGCTCCGCGCTACAACGGCAGAGATATGGGATTGGTTCTCGCCAGGATGCATCGTGCTAAGGTATTGCTGGGGTCCGCCACGCCTTCGGTTGAGTCCTACTGGAATGCAAAGGAAGGTCACTACGGACTGGTAGAGCTGCACAAGCGATATGGCGGGATCCGCATGCCCGAGATTCAGTGCGCCGACATCCGCCACGAGCTCAAGCACAAAACCATGAAGGGGAATTTCACTTCGTTCCTCGCTACGAAAATCGAGAATGCTCTTGAAGCTGGAGAGCAGATCATTCTCTTCCAAAACCGACGTGGATACGCGCCATTGTGGAGGTGTAATATGTGTACCTACATTCCTGAGTGCAAGCGATGCGATGTGAACCTTACCTACCACAAGCACAGCCACCAGCTCAAATGCCATTACTGCGGCTTCTCACAAAATCCTCCCACAACTTGTCCGGCCTGCGGCTCGTCTGATATCAAGATGGTGGGGTTCGGCACGGAGAAAATTGAGGAGGAAATGGAGATCCTTTTCCCCAAAGCTGTTGTGCGACGTATGGACCTCGATACCACACGCAGCAAGCACGCTTATCAGCGCATTATTAGCGATTTTGAAGTGGGTGAAATCGATATTCTCGTTGGTACGCAAATGGTGACCAAAGGACTGGATTTCGATAATGTGGGGCTCGTGGGTATCCTGAATGCCGATCAAATGATCAATTTTCCTGATTTCCGCAGTATGGAACGGTCGTTTCAACTCATGACTCAAGTTGCGGGTAGGGCAGGTAGACGGAACAAAAGGGGGCTCGTGGTTATTCAAACATACACGCCCGACCATTGGGTCATCCAACGGGTTATGGAGAACGACTACACGGGCTTGTTCGAACAAGAGAATCTCGAGCGTCGCAATTTTTGGTACCCGCCGTACTATCGGCTCATTCGAATCACGCTAAAGCACAAGGATCGTCATTTGGCGGATGCCGGAGCAATTGAATTAATCACGGCACTCAAGTCAAAATTGGGCGAGCGCGTCATGGGCCCGGAAGTGCCTTACGTGTCGCGTATTAACAACTGGCATTTGCGCAATATCATGATCAAAGTGGAGCGGGATGCGTCGGCTAAGGCGGTCAAAGGTATTCTTCAGCAACAAATTGATTTGCTCTCAGCCCAACCCGATTTTAAAAGCATGCGGGCCGTCGTGGATGTGGATCCTATGTAGGAGTTTTCGGCATGTATTATGGCATGCGCCAAATGGATTTACTGCCAACTTCCGTGCTCTTACTTTCGCAACCATGAGCGATACTGCCAGTGCATTTTTTCGTAAAAAAGTAGATAATTCCCCATGAGCGTCACGGTTCCAACATCGCCATTATTGGAGGCAGCATTGGCCACTTCAATCAGGAATCCCAGTAAAGTTTCAATGTCCTGCACCACTTCCCGCATCATGAATTCCGAACTCAGTCCCTTTTCGGGTATTAGTATGCTGGATGTGCGATTGGGATTGCTAAAATCGGAAGTGGGGTAGTGTCCAAAAACGCGAATGCGTTCGGCCACCTCATCAATGTGTTCATCGGTTTTCTTGTATAGCGACTCGAATGCGTCATGCAACTCGAAAAAGTCGGGCCCAATTACGGTCCAGTGAAACTGCTGCAATTTTTTATTGAAGCTATCCAAGTTGATGAGCAACTGATCGAGTTTTACGATCATCTCGGCGGCTTCAATATGGTCGAAGCCGAGTTTTTTGTGGTTTCTTTTCTTTTCAACTGCTAGTGTCATAAATGTGTTTTTAGGGGTTAATAATGAGGTGCTCAAAATCATCATCAACGTGCAGGGCGCACGGTGTGTAAAGTGGCATTCGCCAAATGTGATTTCGAAGGAGGAACTGAAAGATAAGGGTGAAACCAGTTCCTGAACATGTGAATTCATGTTCTATACGATACAAATATACAATAAGTAGATTAAACTGCCAAAAACTGGCCTAAATGGAGCAAAAAGGGATTCTTTACTCAAGAAAATGTACAATTTCGATTAGTTTTTGCTGAAAGTCGGTTTTTTGCTCCAAAGTCATGGATCCAAGTCGGTTCTCCAGTTCCGACCAGTCGCTGAGTTGTTCCCGCGATATCTTGTCAAGCCCGAGTTGTGTGAGAGCTAGTCGAACATTGCGCTTGTCTCCGGTTACAGGTAGCTTAACAACAGCCCCTTTGCTTTCCAGACGCGAAACGATACCGGTAACGGTCGAAGAGTTTAGATTTAATGCCTTCCTCAGTTCAAGTTGGGTGCAAATGCAATCGGATTGTTTTGACAGAAAGTCCAACGCCAGCCACTGCGGAATACTCAGACCGCTTCGCGTTACCAATTTCCGGGAGTCCAGATCAGCAATTCGGTTCAATCGGCGAATCAGTCCGTATAATTCGAGCGTGTTCATAACCGAAAGGTACGAAATGTTCTGTACGATGTAAAGGGGTTACTCTACCACCATGCGCACAGCACTCATCTTGCCCTTTTCGGTGACCTGCACAATGTACAGTCCGCTCTGAAGTTCGGGGCCAGTGTATGTCCAGGAGCCTGCAATCGCCTGTTGTGCGCATACAACCCGTCCGCTCATATCGTAAATCTGTACATTCCACACACCGTATCCTTCGGGAACAATTCGAAAGTCTCCTCTGTTCGGGTTGGGGTATAGCGCGAAAGAATAAGGAGCAGCGTAGTCAGGAACCGACGCCACAAAGCTCAGTCCGGCATGGGTCAGCTCAATATTGTCCAGAACCATGGCTCCTTGAGGACTGTAGCCGTCTATTCCAAATTCAAATTTCAGGTCGAGCATGGCATTCCAATTCAGATCAGGATTGGAAAGCTGGAAGTCGGATAAGGGGATTCGGAATATGTAGAACTCGTTTTGCCAGCCTTCTCCAATGTCGGGAACACTGCCATCATTCATCGTGCCTTCGGCAATGAGCGCGCTGGTGCTGTCAAAAAATTGAATCGTGCCACTGTCCCATCCATCGCCCCAGGAGTCATACATCAATACTTCAATCTCCGTGCAGGGGTCGCCGGCACCAATAACGAGTTCGTAGGTTCCTGCTCCCGCATTTTCAATGTAACCCGGAATGGAAAAGCTCATCTCACTCTCCCAGTTCGATCCGGCTAATTCAATGGTGTAGGTGCCTGAATCCAGACATAAGGTCATATAGCCGCCTCCCCCTCGTGGGTAGGGGGGCTGCACCAGACCGTAATTGGCCGAATGGACGCTTGCGGTATGTTCCATGGCGTCTTCTACACTTATTCGAAAACTCAATCCTTCCTGCTCCATGTTGAACGGGTGTCTTGTGATCTGAGCACACCGGAAACTCAGGTAGTCCTGATTCGACCAGTCGTCGATTTCCGGACTGATGCCGAATTCGAGCGTGGATTCCTGGTCCCATTCAAAGGCCACGGCATGAGGATGATCATCGAAGCGTGCACGGGTAAGTCCATTGGCCCAGTTATCTCCGGTCCATTCAAAGGACTCATCAATGTCCTGCATCAGAATTTCATGGTACTCGTCAAAGTCCCAGTTCACTGAAGCTTCGCTGCTACTGATGTGTTCGTCGGGAAAGGTCTCAAAATGGTCTACGACGATGTTCTGATCTTCAGCATCCCGATACTCGCCACTGATGTTCAACGTGTCAGAGATGTTAATGGGTCGAAAAGCGTTTCGATTGCGGGTAAAGTATTCCTTCATCGCCAGGTTGTTGCGTGTGTACAACTCACACAAGGCTAAGAAATAGGGTTTTACAATCGTATGCGTGGCTTCCTTTCCAATAAGGTCAGGACCGGACGCCAGTGGATTGCCGGGTTCGTCGTGCAAGTCTTCATGGCCTGCTCCGTGGATATAAGTCACTTGCTTGTTGCCGTATCCACGCTCATAAATCGAGAAAGGCTGCACATAACCGTCGTATGCATTACCCGACACATCGGTGTCGGCTCCACAAAGGAACTGATGGTAATTGCAGCCTTCGGGATGGGTGTCTTCGGCCGATAAAAAAGCTACGGGAGCCAGACTGCTCACAAGCACAATGTTTTCGTGCGTTATAAACGGACTTTCATAGTCTCCATCATACAGTCTCTTGTATGCGCGCACTACGCATTCTCCTCCGGTACTATGTCCGGTATGTACGATCAGGCTCTTGTTGACTTTGTCCACCAACGCCCCGTCGGCAATGGTGTCCAGATGCCCCCAAAATTCATCGATGTTTTCCAGAGCAGTCTGACTGGCAGTTTCGGTAGCCGCAGCCCCTCCGTTGCCCACATCGTTGCGGTGTGACATGACCACATATCCGTAGGAGGCAAGGTGATAGCCCAGGTAATCATAGTACCAGTAATTGTGGGTCCAGCCGTGTGAAATTACGACGAGGGGCTGAGCTTCTAATTCGGAAATATTTGCCGGATAATAGACTCGGAAAGTGTGCCAGAAAGAGGATGAGTAGTAGGCCGTGTCAACATCGTATGGACCGTCGTTGAAAAGATTCCCAAGCACATAAAACCCACTGCTGTTCAATCCGTCAATGTAGTCTCCGGAATCGAGCATGCCGTTGGCATTCATATCGAGTACCACGTCGTAAGCCCTTCCCGGGCGAATACCTGTTGTAGATTCCAATGCAGAGGTATTGTCGAGGATAAAGGTCATGTCTGTGATGTCCACTCCCGAAAATAATACCGACTGCGCGGATCCTCGAACATCAGTTAGCGTCCCATCTAGAGCCCATTCCTCTGCCGACTGATCGGCGGTGATGTATACCTGAGCCGAACTTCCATCCACGGGCCATTGTTGAGGATCAATCCCTATGGCAATGGGCTCAGCCGCATGGTGAGACTGATGATAGGCAAACCAGGGAGCATTTGCTGTGGCGTAACCCACAAGTTCGAGTTCGGTTTGGGTGAATCCGAGAAAGGGGATCAGCACAATCCAGGCAGACAAAAGTTGTTTCATGGCAGGAGGATTTCTCTCAAATATAGGAGAATCCGGTCAGGCTTCAAGAAATCAGTATTCCCACTTCTTGGTGAAGGTGTTGTAGAAATTAAGCCCAAACTTCCAGTTGTAGTTAGTGCTTTCCAGGGTATTGTCAGAGGTAACGGCGTAAACACCTACTCGAAAAAGCTGCTTTTTGATCCGAATATTGCGTTCGAGTCCGGCGTAGGCTTCAAAGTGGTAGAACCCATTATCGGGAATGGATAAGGCTCCGGCACCTCCTGCCAATCCCAATTTCAACCACCGTACCACCGGGATTTTTCCCAGAATAGCGCCCTCAAAATGGTGCACATAATTGGCACTGAGGTATTCGTTGGGAGTGCTCATTGTTGGTCCCAACAATTGGAACGAACTTACAGGATCTGAAAAATAGTACCGGTCGGATCCCCGGAAGTACTTCCATTCCAGCACACGTAAGTTGTTTTTATTCAGGAAAGTACCAAATGAAAGTTGCCACTTGGAGTAACCAAACTGACCGATCTCCCAATGGTCCTTGGCACTGATTTCAAAGTAGTCAAAGTTCACTTCACTGTTGAATAATCCGGGAATTCCCTTGCGGTATACCAGATTGATTTCAGGGTAATCGGTACCCAATATAATCTTCTCTCTTCCGCGTTTGACATACTTCTGACCAATGCGATACTTCACGTCCAGTCGCAACTCGCTTTTCACATAGGGTTCAAATTCAACTGGAGTGTTCAAACCGCCAAACAAGTCGTCGGACCATGGCGCCAGTTGTATATCGGTTATGGGCGATTGCTTCGAGTATTCAAAGGAGAGTTCGGCAAACAAACCGTTCACGATTTCCATGCGTTGGGCAATGCTCATCATTCGGGTTCGGGCAAAATTCGACCGACTGAAGGTTTGTTCGATAGAAGCGTAGTTGTTGATGCGATCGTAATACTCACCGGCACGTATAAAAGTTCTGACAAACTTTTCCGGTACATAGGTCAGCCCGATACCTGCCTTTCCCTTCACGTCCTTGTTGCGAAATCCATAATCCACAAAACCTTCACTTTCCAGGAGAAAGTCGTTGTCAAATTTCTTGTTGAAATACCCGGGGAGCCGGTGCCGATAGCCGCCTATTCCAACAGGGTTAATCTGACTTAAAACTCCTTCCAGATAAAACTCGGTGCCTCGCTTGCTGTTCTTGCGGCCGTAGCCAATTAATGGAGTCCACCAATCGAGACGGTTGAATGCCGAATCCACTTTTGCATAATACTCATCACTGGCGTAGTAGGCGGAAATGCTATCGCTTTCGGTGATAAACT
This sequence comes from Flavobacteriales bacterium, assembly GCA_020437755.1. Classification (GTDB taxonomy): domain Bacteria; phylum Bacteroidota; class Bacteroidia; order Flavobacteriales_D; family Sanyastnellaceae; genus JADFAK01. The sequence goes on along the minus strand of JAGQVX010000027.1, from coordinate 16,848 downwards.
TCAACTCATTTTCCTTGAGCACAATGGGGCGGCGTTCTGCCTAATACGCTGAATCTTTGTCGAATGCATCATCAGTGTATTGCTTGACTTCGGCATTGAAAAATCCGCGTTCTATCTCGGGATGGAAGTCGTAGTTGTGGTGTTCAACGCGTGTGTTGCCCAAGATATCATACTTACCATCTTTGATGGTGTACGTGAGTTCCCGCCTTATCGGTACCAGTTGGTCATTTTCGTAATGCGAGTAGTTTTGAATTACCCTGAATTCATTGCAGTACAACAATACATCTCGGTTGATTTGAAGGTCTACCGTTACCAGTGCCCATGTGCTGTCTTCCACGAAGATTTTCCCTTCAAACAAAGCGCCCGACTTGAAAAGCGGTGTCACGTCAATTTCGTAAATCCTGCGGTTGTCCTCGATAAATGATCCTTTATAGTCAAATCGGTAACTCAGTCCGCTATTGAGGGCAATAGGGGAGAGCAGGGGCTTTTGACTGACAGCGGAGAATTCAATGAGGTTTTGATAAAAGTTCAAATCGGCCTTGGAGAAATCTTCAAACAAGATGTACGGATTGTCGCTTGCATGAGAGACCGGAGCAATGTTCTTAGACCCAAAATCATCCATACCCGATCCCATGTGAATCGACCTTCCGGGCTCGCCGCTTCCCGGACGTTCGGCGTAGTCATGATGCGCTGATACCACTTCTTTATACCTTCCGGGAGATCGAAAATAAGTGGTGCTCACCGTTTCGATGAGGTTCAGTTTTTCACGCTTGAAGTGCCCGTTGATGCCACGTTTCACAACTTCTGTGGTGTCGCCCTCCTCATGAATGGTATCTTTTTTCGACGGTCGCATCAATTCCTTTTCCAGGGATGTTTTCATGTACGTTTCGCACGCATATTCCCCAACCCGATCGAAATAGTATTTGCGCTTGTCGCGTACGTTTTTCATGATTTCCTCTCCTCGGTCGCGCGTATCGGCTACAACCTCGGCAGCATATAAGGTGCTGGTTTCAGGAAACATCTGTACGTCGAGCTTCACGGGTTTCCCGCTGCTAATCACCACCTCGTATTCCTGATTGGTGTAGCCTATGAAGCTGAAAACTATAGTGTACGTTCCGGCAGGCAATTCCATGAAGTAGAATCCGCGCTGGTCGGCTGAGACTCCTTTTGTCGAGTTTTTGACGTATATGCTGGCATACGCCAAATATTTCTTGTTTTCATCCGTGATTTTACCCTGAATATATTGCCCGAAAGACTGCACTCCCCAAAGGGAAAGAGATAGCATGGTGAGTATGCGGATCAGTCTTGGCATGGTCTGGGTTTCGTCTCTTACAACCCCGAAGAATTGCAATTGTTCGTCATCAGGACGATTGGGAATTCAACAAAGTTACAATGCAGTTTATTACAGCCTTGAACCAAATATAGAACTACCGATTCGCACTAAGGTACTGCCTTCTTCCACCGCCAATAAATAGTCGCCACTCATTCCCATAGACAGGGTATCAAAATCGGGCCTGTCTTCAAAAAACTCGTCCCTGAGGGTCTCAAAAATCGTTCGGAGCGATTTGAATTCGTGCTTTACTTGATCTACTTTGTCGGTAAATGTGGCCATACCCATAACACCACGGATGCGCACATTGTGCATTTGGAGGTATGCCTCACTATTCAATAATTCACGGGCTTCCTCTAAATCCAGGCCGAACTTGGTTTCTTCCGTGGCTATATGAAACTGGAGCAAACAATCAATCTTGCGGTCGCATTTCGAGGCTTGCTTGTCCACTTCCGCAAGAAGCTTTAAACTGTCTATGCCGTGCACCATTGTTACGAATGATGCCATGTACTTCACCTTGTTGGTTTGAAGGTGACCGATCATATGCCATTGAATATCAGCAGGCAACAATGCGTGCTTGTCGCACATTTCTTGAACCCTGTTTTCGCCAAAAATGCGCTGACCGGCATCGTAAGCTTCCTGAATCAATTCTACCGGCTTGGTTTTGGATACGGCAACAAGGGTTACTCCATTGGGCAATTGGGCTTTTATATATTCCAAATTGTGCTGTATCGTACTCATAATCATCCGTTTTCGTCAAATTCATAGATCAGCACTCCACTCCTGAGTTTGGGTTCTATCCAGGTAGTTTTGGGAGGCATGATATTGCCGGTATCGGCAACTTCCTTCAATTGTTCAATGCTCACCGGATGCAATGCAAATGCCACGGCAAACATGCCACTGTCCACTGCGTCGGCCAGGGTGTGTAACCCCTTGGTGCCATCCAGGAAGGAAATGCGTTCATCGGTTTTCAGGTCATGAATGTCGAGGAGAGGAGACAACACCCTGTCTGTAAGCACTGATGCATCAAGCCTTCCCACAACAGTGTCTTCCACCAGTTCGGGTTTAACCTCAAGCGAATACCAGGTGCCTTTCAAGTACATCGATATATTCCCCCGATGCGTAGGTCGGTGCAAGTGCTCCATTTGACGGATGTCAAATGATCGCTTCAATTTCTCCACAAATTCATCCGAAGTCATGCCGTTGAGGGATGTCACCAAACGGTTGTAGTCGAAAATTTCCAACTCGCTTTCGGGAAGCAACATGGCCATAAAGTATTCCCACGGACCGTGTTCAGGTCGCAGATGGCGGGCCAGCAATGCTGAAGACGCACAGCGATGGTGTCCATCGGCAATGTAGACGTCTTTCACAGCGGCCATCTCCTCGGAAATCAAGGCTGCCGTTTCGTCGTCATCGAGCATCCACATCTCATGCATGACCATATCGGTAGTGGTAAATTCGTACTCCGCGCGTTGCTGAACGGTACGATTAACCAATTGCGTAATCGCGGGGCGATCGGGATAGGCCAGTAAAACAGGTTCGGCGTTAAACCCCGTGGCGCGCAGGTACTGCTCAAATAGAGCTTCACGAGAAGTGATGGTTTGCTCGTGAATTTTAACGTGACCGGTTTCATAATCCTTCACCGAAACTCCGGCGATGATCCCGGTGTACGATCGTGCACCTTTGGTTTGCCGGTACACATAAAAATTGTCGCGCTCGTCGCGCGTGAAAATGCCAATTTGCCGGAAGTACCGATACCCTTCTTTCACCAGGCGAAAGCGCTCTCCCGTGGTGAGTGATTTTCGCTGGCCTTCGTGCAATTCAGGTTTAATGACATGCAGGAAGGAATAGGGGTTGTAATTCAGACGCGCTTCCAATTCAGGCTCGCTGTACGTGAGGTACGATCGGGACCCTACCAGACCTACCTTATCTCTCGGAGGCCTTACGGCCCGGAATGGTCGGATATGGGCCATCAGCTCACATTAACGCCCATCACGCGAATAATGTTCTCAGCGAGTTCCGTGCCGATGCGATCCTGCGCCTCTCCAGTGGCGGCACCAATGTGCGGACTTACCGAAATGCGGTCGTGTGTGAGCAATGCTTTGTTGGGGGTAGGCTCATTGTCAAAGACATCTAGTGCAGCATAAGCTACTTTCCCTCCTTCCAGTGCACTGAGGAGCGCAGCCTCGTCGATCACACCACCACGAGCGGCGTTCACCAGCAACACCCCATCTTTCATGGAAGCCATTTCGGCGGCGCCAAGCACGGCAGAGCCATCTTTTTGCTTAGGAACATGTATCGAGATACAGTCGCATGTACGGATCAATTCAGCCATGTCCACGAAAGGAATGTTGATTTCAAGTGTTTGTCCGGCTACGCATACTTCAACCGGCTCATCACTGGGGTGCAGATCATATGCACAAACATCCATTCCGCAGCCTAGCGCATAGGAGGCCGTGCTGCGTCCAATCCTTCCAAATCCGATAATTCCGAGCTTCTTGCCTCGCAATTCTACTCCCTTTCCAAATTTCTTTTTCAAGGCTCCAAACCCGGCTCCGTCGGCATCACCCATGCGTCGATTAGCATCGTGCAAACCACGAGCGATGGAGAAGAAGTGTCCCATTACCAATTCAGCTACACTTTGCGATGAAGCGGCAGGGGTGTTAAAGACATCAATTCCCTGACTGCGAGCGTAGTCCACATCAATATTGTCCATACCTACACCTCCACGGCCAATGAACTTCATACCCGGACAAGCATCGATCATTTCCTTGCGCACCTGGGTGGCAGAGCGTACAAGAATGCCGCAATATCCACCCGCATTGAATCCTTCAATCAGGTTCTCCGGTTCGATTTTGTTCGTGTCTACTATAAATCCCGCTTGTTCGAGTCGGGCAATTCCGGCTTTGCTGATGCCGTCGTTTGCTAAAACTTTCATAACTGAGTCTTGATATGGTTACGCCTGTGAGGCGGCAAATTCACGCATTACTTGCACCAATGCTTCCACACTTTCCAGTGGCAGCGCATTGTACATACTGGCCCGGTAACCTCCTACCGAACGATGTCCTTTAATTCCACTGATTCCGGCTGCTTTCCAACAGGCATCAAATGCTTCGGCCAACGATTCATCCTTGAGACGGAAGGTGGCATTCATTACCGAACGGCTGTCCGGACGAGCATGACCTTCGAATAGCGGGTTGTTGTCAATTTCAGCGTAGATCGCGGCCGCCTTGGCGTTGTTGATCTTCTCAATGGCCTCTACACCGCCGAGCTTTTTAAGCCAGCGAAGTGTGAGCATCGAAGTGTAAACGGCAAATACCGGCGGGGTGTTCAACATGGAATCCTTCGCAATGTGATTTTCCAGCTTCAGGTATTTTGGCGTCACGCGGTCAACGCGCTTGAGGAGGTCGTTGTTTACGATGTATAAAACCGTTCCCGCCGGACCCATATTCTTTTGCGCTCCGGCATAGATCATAGCATAGTCGCTCACGTTGATGCGCTTGCTGAAAATATCTGAACTCATGTCGCAAATAAGCGGCTTGTCCGTAACCGGTGCGTTCTTGAACTGGGTGCCAAAAATGGTGTTGTTCGAAGTATAATGCACATAGTCCACATCCGAGGGAATGGTATAGTCGGTCGGGATGTGGTCAAAGTTGGTCGATGAACTATCGGCAACTACATCAACAGTGCCCAGGAGCTTGGCTTCTGCAATTGCACCCTTTGCCCAGGTTCCTGTGTTGAAATACGCAGCTTTGCCTCCTTCGGGCATGAAGTTGTAGGCTGCAGTCAGGAAGCCCAAAGAGGCGCCCCCTTGCAAAAACAACACGCTATAATTGTCGGGCACATTCAGCAGTTCTTTCACCAAACTCCGTGCTTCTTCCATCACGGCAACAAATTCTTTGCTGCGATGTGAAATCTCAATGAGCGACAAGCCCATATTGCCAAATTCGATAACTGCCTGTGATGCCTGCTGCAGAACTTCCTGTGGAAGGATGCAGGGACCTGCTGAAAAATTGTGGATTTTAACCGACATAGTTTGTGTTTTGTGGGGGCAAAATTGCGGAATTTATTTGGGTTAAAGGGTGTGGAAGGTCACGAAATGGTTAAGTGTAACAAATGGTAGTCTATTGCCTGTGTTTCAGGCACTCGCACGACCTGTTCCAAGCGACGCAACTCGGGATTTGGTGGGTTCTAAGTTCAATTGTTTTTCTGTCACCGCGCATTGGTTGAAAAGTGGTGGCGAATTCTGTTTGCGCCGCTTTGTAGAATTGTAATTTCGGTACTTTGCTACACGTTGAGCGACAAGAAAACCTTCATATCAAGTCTGGGCTGGCAATCGGTGAATGTACTGACGCAAATTGGCTTGCAGCTGATTTTCATTACCGTGATGGTTCGCCAGCTTAGCACAGATGATATGGGGATAATGGGCATTGCCCTGGCACTCGTGGGTTTCATCGAAATATTCTCCCAAATCGGTATCGGTCCGGCGATTATTCAACACAAGGACCTCAGCGAATCTCAACTGAACGGTGCCTTTTTCATTTCGGTTCTCCTTGGCGTTGGCTTTACCCTGGCGCTCTACATGGCAGCTCCGTTGGCGGGTAAGTTCTGGAACGATGATGCACTCACTCCGGTATTGCAGGTGATAGGCCTGAGTTTTCTGATATCCGCCTTGTCGATTGTTCCGAAGTCGCTGATTATCAAAAAAATGCAGTTTAAAAAACTGTTCATTGCATCTCTGATAGCCATGACCATTGGCAACATTGTCATTGGAATCACCCTGGCCTTGATGGGGTATAAGGTGTGGGCATATGTGGTGGCGCTGCTGGCTCAAAATGCTATTATGACGGTCGCGTTCTGGATTCAGAATCCGGTGAAGATTGGACTGAAGTGGTCGTGGAATGATGTGAAGGGAATGATGAACTATGGCGCGGGCAGCACGTTGTTCAATATGTTCAACTACGCGGCTACCAAGGCAGATACGCTCATCGTTGGGAAATTCTACAATCCGGGTACCGATGTAATGCCACAGGATCGTATGGGGGCAACAGGTATTTACGACCGATCAGTATGGCTGATGAGTCTGCCGATCACGGTTTTGGGTAAACTGAGCGACAGCGTCATGTTCAGTGGTTTGTCCATGATTCAGGATCAACAATCCAAACTACAGAAGGCATTTCTCGGAGGCACGTACCTTATTGGTTTGCTCATCATACCGGCTTGTGTGTTCATGGTGTTCTTTACCCAGGAAATCGTGTTGATTTTTCTTGGTGAACAGTACCTCCCGGCTGTTCCTGTAGTGCGTGTCCTGTTCATTGGCGTTGCCATACGGTCGCTTATAAAACTGAGTGATGCCGTGGTGCGCGCGCTCAAGGCAGTGTACCGGGCCAGCCTCATCAAATTTGTATTTCTGATTCTGGTGTGTGTGGGGACGTATTTTGGACTTTCCTACGGACTGGTAGGGGTGGCCTGGGGAATCGTTGTAGCCATCGCGCTTCAGTTTGGCATAATGACCGCTCTGAGTTTACGACTCATCAACACTCCTGCGGGTGCTATGATTTCCAAGCTCGTGCCCGGGTTGATTTTAGGGTTGGTAGTAATGCTGGCTTCCCTGTTGGCCGTGTGGGTGCTGAACTATATGAACCTGCATTTCTTTCTGAACCTTACCATCGGTGTTGCGGTCAACTTGTTGGCTGTCTTGTTTATTGCCGTGCGCATGCCGTGGGTGTTTGGTAAAGGAAACGACAATGTGCTCAAAACCCTGTCGGCCCGGTTTCCGAAAGCGCCAATTCTGAGACAAATCCATAAAAAGCTCAACAAGTGATTCGCTATTTGGCGAATGCCGGAGATCCTGAATGTAAAATGAGATTCCACGCGCTATTGGCACGATCTTTTCATTCAGGCTGTTAAATTTGTGCCCCCAAATGAGACTTTTCTGCGCCATAATCCTTCTTTTCCTGAGCTCTGTTTTGCATGCGCAAATGAGCCAATTGGAAATTTCGTCGTCCGATTCTTTGCTGTTTACGGCGATTGTAGATGGCCATGAATTGAGCGATTCGGCCGTGCACTTTGTGACCTATGACACCCGACGCAATGAGGTTCGAATTACGATTATGGCTGAAGATTCGTTGAGGTCGTCACTTGAGCAGACCCTTAACTTGCGTTCGGATTTCAGCACCACTTTTGATTTGCGTATGCTGCGGGGACAGTTGGTGCTTTTGGAGGTAGCGGCCACGGCACTTGCACCGGAAAACAATGAACTAGACGTTGAGGTTGATGTGCCGCTCGATTCGCTCGCTTCACCTGCAGACAGCCTCACGACGTCGCCACCGACGGAAAGTCAGGAATTCCGGGCACTTATCGAACAGCTCGAAGATGCATATTTTGAGTCGGATCGTCTGAAGTTTATCAATCAGGCCTCCGGCCAAATGGATTTAAGGGTAGAACAGCTGGTTCAGCTGCTCACTTACTTTGAACTCGAAGATCGCAAACTTCAGGTGGTACGTGCACTGCGTGAACAAACTCGCGACTTTGAGCAGCACAAGAAGCAGTTGGAAGGTTCGTTTTTACTCGATTCAAGTATTGCAGCATTGCGTAGCATGTGATCGTCGGATTCAGATGGAATCACAACTTCCCGTCAACGAAGTACATTTCCATTTCACCCTTATTCTTGGCCGATATTTTCCCGCGCGCCGTGCATGAGAATTTCGAGCGGATAAGTTCGTAGGTGCCCTGAGAAATATTGAGTTTGCCTGCTTCTCCACTACTTTCCATCCGCGCTGCCGTGTTGACAGTGTCTCCCCAAATATCATAGGCGAATTTTTTCTCCCCCACCACACCGGCAATCAACGGACCGGAATGAATACCAATCCGAATGGGCCATGGAGGTAAACCTCGCTGTTGGCGCCCGGCATTGATATCGCGTGTTATTTCGAGCATCTCCAGACCGAATGAGGCCAGTTTTATGGCATGCTCCGGGTCGCTTTCGGGAATGCCGGAGGCGCACATGTACGCATCACCGATTGTCTTTATTTTTTCGATTCCCCATTTGGCGGATGCCTTGTCAAATGCCCTGAAAAACTCGTGCAGACTTTCCACAAGCACTGGCGCATCGGTGATTTCCGTAAGCTGGGTAAAGCCTTTAAAGTCCGAAAACAAAACCGAAGCAGACGGGTAGTTTCTCGCTTTTGCCGATCCCTTTTCTTTCAATTCCTCGGCGGTGGAAGCAGGTAGAATGTTCAGCAACAGGTCGTCGGATTTTTTCTTGGCGGCGCGCAATTGTTCGGTCCGCTTCAAAACAGTATTCTCGAGTTTGACGTTTTCCTTTTCCAGGCGTTTCAACCTGTAGCGGAAAACGCTGTACACCAACGCCAGTGTCAGGAGGATAACGCCAATAATGAACCCATTGGTCTTCCAAAAAGGCGGACTGATTCGGAAATGAATCTCCACCGGTTCGCTGATCAACCCTTCCGCATTTCTGCCCTGAACCTGAAACGTGTATTCGCCGGGAGGCAAGAAATTAAATGCAATTCGCTGTTCCGCGCCCTGACTGGGATACCGCCAACGCGCCCATTTGTCGTCCTTTCCCACGAGCCGGGTGCGGAATGCTACGGATTCCTCCTTGGTCCAGTCCAGGACATTGAATTCGAAGGTTAAGTCGTTTTCGTCATACGACAAATGCATATCGGACGGAATGGAGGTCCATGGCGTGAACCCCTTGAACGCACGGTAATTGGGAAACAATGAGGTGAAATAGTGCTCCTCCTGTATGAACCCCATGCTGTCTGCCGAACTGTGGTTGATCCATTCGTCGTGAAGCAGGATCTTATCGACTACGACATGCGGAGCCGTTCCGTCTCGGTGGTCGGATTGGGGCTCATAGGCACTGATATAACCAGAGGTACACCACCACAACTCATCTTCAGGGCCGAGCACAGCATTGTTCATGGTTATACCTGTAGTAATCATGCCGGCATCTTCATCATATACAATTACGGCATGGGGTGAGGGACCGTCCACGTTTTCAATCCGTGCGATGCCCAGCATCGTGCCTGCCCACAAGTCATTTCCCACTCGTTTCAACGCGCGAATATCGTTGGACGGCAAACCATCCTCAGTTGAAATTCGAGATATCTCGGGCTTGGAACCCCCTTGCAGGTAGTCCAGCAACCCCGAGCTGTTCAGAGCCACGATTCCATGATGCGTCGAACCGATGAACAAGGTTGGTCCGGAAATGGCCAGGGCAAAAATGTCGTTACTGACATTTCCATTGGACTGATCAAAAATCAGCGTTCTTGGCGGTTTGGTAGGGTCGAAATCAGGGATGGCAAAGATGCCGTGGCTACCGGTTGCGGCCCACAAGGTTCCTTTTGAATCAAAAACCACTTCCCAAATGTGGGGTTTTTCGAGTCCGGGAAGGGGTATAGGAAGCAATGAATCTCCCTTGACATAGTTCAAGCCGCCTAATCCTCCGGCGACGATGGTGCCTGTTGGGGAGGAGGCCAGACTGTATATGTGATTGCGCGCGTTTTCAGAGCTTGTTCGGGTAAGGGTGGTCATCGATGCTCCATCGAAGCGGTACAGACCATGATCACTTGCGGCAATCCACAAGGTGTTGTCCGAGGCCAGCATGTCGTGTATATCCGCAGTGTTTCCATGGGGCAGCGAAATAGTTGAAACGGTGCCATCGCGGTGAAGTGCGTCCACTCCACCTCCCGAATAACCAATCAAAAGGTCGTTGTGGAACCATTCCAGACTCCAGGCTTTGTCGTTTTGAAGTCCATTGGCACTGCTTAAATTTCGAAAAGTCTGATTTCCCAATTTGCCAATTCCTTCGCCAAATGTGCCGTACCAAACATTTTGATCACGATCCTGCATCAGGGTGATAATCCGATCGCCCGACATGCCCGCAGAGACATCAAGTTGTTGTTTGATCCGGGTTCCATCCATTACCACGATTCCATTGCGGTTGGTGGCCACGTAGGTCAGGTCGCGAATGCGTTCGATTCCCCATACCCCCAGTCCTTCCAGCGATTCAACGGTTTGCCATTTGCCGGATGGTACATCCAATTCCAAAACTGTACGAAACCCTGCCCAAACGGTATGATCATCCATGAGCGCCATGCAGCGTACTGAACCCGGATTGCCTTCATAGGCGGGATGTGTGGTAAACTTGTTTCCATTGAACTGTGCGATCCCCATCGAGGAATCACCAATCCAGATCGTGCCATCGGGTAGCTCGAGAAAGCAGGTAACGTGCTGAAAGCCATTCGGCAAATGATCGGCCAGGGGATAGGCGGTATCTCCGTCAATGAGGAAAGCGCCTGCATTATTGGTCCCAATCCAGATGCGGCTCTGACTGTCTTCATAAATGCTCCAAACCAGGGCTGTTTCCTGCTGTGGAACCAGGTTGGTAAGCGCGTAGTGCACGAATCGACGTCCATCGTATTTCATGACACCGGTTCCCCATCCTCCAATCCACAGGTCGCCATTTTGAGTGAAAAACAGACTTTCTATCTTGGCTTCAAAGTTGGGGATGATCACACTTTTGAGGTGTTTTCCGTCAAAGCAAATAAGCTGTCCACCCTGTCCGCCAATCCAAATTCGACCGAAGGGGTCTTGCGCCATACTAAACACGTCAAGTGCCTGTAAATTCTGATCCTGGCCGAGGTTCTGAATGTTCCATTTGCGATCGGCCTTTCGTACGAAACCGGGCGTTGGGGTTATTTCCCAATCCGGGCAAGGGAGGGTATCGGCTGTGAGGGCCACGGAGGGCGCATGCTCAAAAAAGTCCTGGGCATAGACTTCCGGCAATCCTCCCAAAAGGATCAGCAAACATATGGTTGTGAAACGGTGCACCGATGGCTAAAATAGCAATTTGAACCTAGTGGTTCACAGGCCATTTCAAGGAATGTATAGTGATGGGAAAATTGGGAAAAAGCGGCTATTTCAAAATCGGACCGGCGAGATTAACTTCTTTGTGTTCCACGTGTATTTCGCCGTTTTCGATCCGACGTACAATTTCTTCGATGAGCAGGTCATCACCCTCACCATCGTACTGATTTTTGAGGTTGTGTCCAAACAACCGTGCCAATGACTGCCACATAAAAGCTGAGAAATTACCTTTTAGTTCCTGTATCAATTCAAAGCTGGTGTCGCCCGTTTGACGGTCAATCAACTTAATCAGGATCATGCCTTCGCTAATGGTCATTTGGGTAAGTTCTCCTTCGAATTGCGCCATGAGCTCCTTTTCGGCTTGCTTTAAAAATTTCTTGCGCTCTTTTTCCGACTCAATCGCCATCATTTCGGCTTCGTATTGACGCATAAGTTGTCCGGCCGCTTCAGCATATGGGTACACTTTAACCACCTTGGGCAGCAGACGATTGTAGCGTTTTTGAAACTTTTTATTCCAGCGGGGGGACTCAGAAATTACGGCATTATCGAGGTACACCACGGGTATAGTATCGCCATTTTCAATCACGGCGTCACATACCACGTAGTCTTTTTCAGTCTGGGCATTCGCCAAAAGGGAACCCAGCGTAAGCAGTATGATGCTTCCTACTTTTCGCATTGCGATTGGTGAACGAATTATACGTGTAAATCGTATTCTGGTTTCGCCAACTTTTGTGAAGATACACATTGTCAATCAACAACGCTCCGTTTCTGACGGTGGAATAGGGCTAGGAAAGACTTCGGACCGTTTTCCAGCGCGAACGTTCACTTCCTGATGTTGAGGAAGTCGATTCAACCTGTTTTTCACCGTTTTTCATAGCCGCCACAATGGCCGCAAGCTCGGAATGGTCCTCAGTTTCAGGTAATTTTCCGTCGAAATAGAGTCCTACAAAACGGGTATCAAATTTGCCCGAACGGAACGCTTCGTGGTTGATGGCAAAGCGACAAAAAGGCAAGGTGGTTTTGATGCCATTGATCCGGTAGTGGTCTATGGCGTTGGTCATGCGCTCAATGGCCTGATCCCGAGTACCTGCGAGGACGATCAGCTTGCTGATCATAGGATCGTAGTAAATTGGGATCGTCATTCCCTCATCGAATCCATCGTCAACGCGAATTCCCGGGCCTTGTGGTCGCTCGTAGCGGTGGAGGGTGCCTATATCCGGCAAGAAATTGTTTTCAGGGTCTTCGGCGTAAACGCGTACCTCGAGGGCATGACCGTGAATTTTGAGATCATCCTGGTTAAAGGATAAACGTTCACCCCGTGCTATATTGATTTGTTCGCGTACAAGATCCACTCCGGAGATCATTTCTGTGACAGGATGTTCTACCTGAAGTCGGGTATTCATTTCGAGAAAGTAGTAATTGAGCTGCTCATCAACCAGAAATTCAACTGTTCCCGCTCCCACATAGTCGCAAGCTCGGGCTACATCGATGGCGCTTTGCCCCATAGCCTGTCGAATTTCCGGTGTGAGCACGGCAGATGGAGCTTCTTCAACAACTTTTTGGTGTCGACGTTGAATGGAACAATCACGTTCGAAAAGGTGAACACAGTTGCCATGCGTGTCGGCCAGCACTTGAATTTCAATGTGTCGGGGCGATCCAACGAATTTTTCAATAAAAACCGAACCATCCCCAAAGGCCGACTCCGCCTCAGAAATAGCACGTTTCATTTGTTCAACGAACTCCGATTTTTGATGGACAATGCGCATTCCTTTTCCACCACCTCCGGCGCTGGCCTTGATCAACACAGGGAAGCCGATTTGTTCGGCCGTTTCCACTGCAGCTTCAACATCGGTGATGGCTTCATCCGTTCCCGGAACCATCGGGATATTGTAATTTTTTACCGCTGCTTTAGCTTCCAGCTTGCTTCCCATTACTCGGATGGCGTGGGGTTTTGGCCCAATGAAGCGGATTCCCGCTTGTTCGGCTTTTTCAGCGAATGTAGCATTCTCAGACAAGAACCCATATCCCGGGTGGATACCATCCACCTGGAGTTCTTTGCATATCGAAATGATTTTGTCTCCCAACAGGTACGACTCATTGGAAGGAGGAGGTCCAACACATACGGCTTCGTCTGCGAAGCGCACGAACGGTGCGTCGCGGTCGGCTTCGGAATAGATGGCTACAGTTGAGATCCCCATCTCCCGGGCAGTGCGCATTACGCGTAAGGCGATTTCGCCTCTGTTGGCTACCAGTATCTTCTTCATGTCTGAGATTTGGGCAAAAATAGGGTAAACGAACCTATGAAACGAATTCGGTGGACAGCGATTCCCGGCAATCTGCGCAGCCGCTTTTTTCAGGCGTTGTTGAATGTTTTGTCAGAAAGAAATGTAAGAAGGAAAATGAAAGTGAGCTGCCGTAGTATGGGGGGAGTGGGGCAATTGATCATTTGGCCTTGTGCCAAAAAAAAGGCATAAAAAATGGGCAAGCTACTCACATCGCACCGCTACAACCGTATACCCTTGCTGCCTTCCGACCCTGGGGGATTAAACAGGAGCTGATCGTATGAGACTTGCCCGGCGGCAAAGGTAAGTTGATAAATGGGTTTTTACCAACCAATTGAACGTTTATCTTTGCTCCAATCTCAAAATCATTGCTGTGTTAAAAAAAGCATTTACATCAGGAATCGTTATTGGTTTGATAATCAGTTTGATTTCCATTCTTCTTTACTTTATTGATTACACTTTGCTGGCGTCCATGACGATGGGGTTGATCATGATTGTCCTCATGATTGCTCTGCCCATTATAGCTGCGGTGCGCATTAAGAAGGAGCAAGAGTCCTTTAATTTGAAGGAAGCTTTCCTTACTGTATTTCTGATCTGTGTGGGATCCATTCTTGTGAGCACAGCCGTGAATTTCATCATGTACGGACTGTATGATCCGGGTTTCGGAGAGCGATTGGCCGAGGCTGCTGTTGAGAATCAGGAAGCCATGATGACGCGTTTCGGACTGTCCGGTGAAGAAATGGACAAGGCGCTTGAAGAAACGTATAATCGAACGAAAGAACAGTATGAACCAGGCAGCATGCTACTTGGTGTTTTAATTGGATCGTTGATTTCGGCTGTTTTCTCGATCATAGTGGCACTGATCATTCGTAAAAAGGAACAAACCAACAACGTTCTTGACGCCTGACCCGAATGGATATATCCATTGTTATACCACTCCTCAATGAAGAGGAGTCCCTGCCTGAATTGCATGCATGGATTCATGAGGTATGTACCCGCAACAGCTACAGTTATGAAGTGGTGTTTATCGATGACGGCAGTAATGACGGATCGTGGAAGGTGATCAAAGGCTTGAAGGCAGCTCACGACAACATCAAAGCCATTCGCTTTCGTCGGAATTACGGTAAATCGGCTGCTTTGCATTCCGGTTTTCAGGTATGCGAAGGTGAAGTGGTTATTACCATGGATGCTGATTTGCAGGATTCACCCGATGAGATTCCGGAACTGTACCAGATGATTACCAAAATGGGGTTCGATTTGGTATCGGGTTGGAAAAAGAAGCGTTATGACCCCCTTTCGAAAACCATTCCCACCAAGTTGTATAACTGGGCCACGCGAAAAATGACGGGGATCTACCTGCATGATTTTAACTGCGGACTGAAAGCATATCGAGTTGATGTGGTCAAGAGCATAGAGGTGTATGGAGAGATGCATCGCTATATTCCGGTGATCGCAAAACGTGAAGGGTTCAGTAAGATCGGGGAGAAGACCGTTATCCACCAGGCCAGGAAGTATGGAACGACCAAGTTTGGTCTGGAGCGATTTGTGAATGGGTTTCTGGATTTGCTGACCATTACCTTCATTTCCAAATTTGGCAAAAAGCCCATGCACTTGTTCGGGACTTTGGGCACGTTGATGTTTTTCCTCGGGTTGCTGCTGTTTCTATGGATTGGAGGCAGTAAGCTGTATTGTTTATGGATGGACATACCCGCAAAAAACATCGCCGATCAATCGGGATTTTATATTGCCCTCACGACCATGGTGTTGGGTACGCAGTTGTTTCTGGCAGGCTTCGTTGGAGAGTTGGTTTCGGCCAATAATCCCTCTCGTAATAAGTACAAAATCAAAGAAGAACTTTGACGGAAGTGGGGCTATTAAAATAGACCACTGTACATTCTTAAAGCTTGATAAACTGTCGGGCGGATAGCTGATGGTCGGTGTGAATGACAAAGTAATACACCCCTGCGGCCAGTCGGGATGTATCAAGAGAAAGGCTTCCCGTTGCCGTTTCAGCCGTAAAGTGCTGTTCCGACATCAGGTTTCCCTGTGAATTATAAATCTGCGCCTGGTAAACAATTCCTTGTTCGAGTCCACCAAGAAGCACCTCCAGCTCAGCGGAGACGCCTGCATTATAGCTGATCTCAATTTCCCCATCTTCTCCTTCAGGAAGCGGCTCGGAAGTGGAGTACTGGCAGCTTCCATCTTCGATGGTAGCGAATGGCGCGTAATTGATTGCTGCAGGATCTGTGCAGCCATCTGCCGGACAATCAGCATTCAAGCTGATCACATCCAGGTCGGTTCCTCCGGTTTCGATGGAACCTGTGCGAATAACTTGTCCATCTGAATCCTGAATAATATAGTAGGACCCATTCCAGCCATCGTTGAAGCTATCGGACAATTCCAGAGTGTAGCATCCATCTTCGAGACACCAGATGTCGGACCAGGTTGAATTATCGGAATAACCCGATCCCCCCGCCATCCATTGATTCTCGCTATCGAGCAGGTTCCAACCCAATTCATCTGCGAAATATTGGAGGAACAACGTAAAGGTTACTTCGTTTAGAATGCAGGCTGCATATTCACATGAGCCGTCGTCAAACAACGCAGATGCATCATAGTTTTCAGCTTCCGGATCGGTACAGCCTGCTATACACAAGGTAACTTCAACCAGACTCACCGCCGACAATCCCGCAGTGTACGCTGAAAGACTGTATTGAGATGCCACGGGCGCTTCAAATTCCAACAACCACGGCACTCCGGATTCTATTTCTACAACACTGAGGTCGATCCATTCGTCAACAGTACCTCCTGCGCTTACGATGTGTAAATCGGTAAATGAGCATACCCCATTCCAGGTCAGCTCTATTTCAAATCCTTGGGTGATCTCATTGAGTTCCGTGTCGTATTCACAGATCCAATCACTTAGCATTTCTGCGTTGCAGGGAGCATAGGTGCAGGATCCATCATCGCATATCGCCAAGGCGTTGAAATTGAGCGCCTCACTATCGGTACAACCAATCACAGCGCCGCATTCGGACGCTATAATAGTGTAGTTCTCCAAAAATCCGGTTGTTTGAATTTCCAGGTCCCAAACCGTGCAATCGTTTAGCAAGATGTCTTCCAGTATCACGGTGATGCCATCTCCAAATTCGTCGAAGGAACTGGCCTGATAGAAATACTGTTCGTTCGTGTCGGATGTATTGGTCAGAACCAAAAGCCACGACAAGCAACTGCCTCCAAAGTCGGGAGTGACGTGAATTCCGGGGATCCACTCTTCCAGTATTTCATCGTAGTTGCACCAGCTTACCAAGACTTCGTTTACTGAGCAAGGGTCATAGGAGC
>JAGQVX010000279.1 GCA_020437755.1 Flavobacteriales bacterium | reverse complement strand
ATGCCGGCAGATGCCGGAATTTCTGGATCTATGAAACCGAGCAGGACAAGGTCGTTCGCAAGGAGTTGCTCGAACTGCCCAAGGAACAGTCCTTCCATGACAGCTCGCCTCACGCGTCGCACCCGTTGGACGAGGTGCAAGTGTTGATCGCCGGTGGCATGGGCCATGGCTTGAGCCATCGGCTCACCCATAAGGGCATCGTGGGCGTGGTCACCCCGGAAACCGATCCAGATCGAGCGGTCGCCGCCTATCTGGATGGTTCTCTGGCCGTGCTTCCTCCCGGCTCGCACGATCACGATCACGATCACGGTCACGGTCACGGTGGGCAGCATCGCCATCCAGACACCGGACCGAACGGCTGACGTGGGTCACCCCGGAAATCCTCGTTTCCGCGCCGCTACCGCGCCAGCGGCGAATCCGTGCCCAGCAGATCGATGCCCGCGATGTCGGCGCGGCCTATCAGCAGCGACAGATACCGACTGATCCCTTGTCGCTGCGCGCTCTCGCGCAGATAGCCGGCAATTTGATCGCGGGCCTTTTCGTACGCCAGCGGTTGGCCTTCGGTTTTGCG
>JAGQVX010000278.1 GCA_020437755.1 Flavobacteriales bacterium | reverse complement strand
TGTTTCCGCTTCGTCAAAAACCTTAAAGTCTGCTCCATTTACCAGTGATGCGTTATCATCTTTGTCAGTAAAAACAGATGATGGCTTTTTCAAATTCAGTAATTGCATGCCGAAACGGATATCCGGTTTATCATTTCCAAAGTTCCACATAGCATCTTCCCAGGTCATCCGTTCTACTTTATCCGTGTAATCAATGCCTTTTACTTCTTTGAAGATATGCTTCACCATTCCTTCAAACATTTCCAGGATGTCGTTCTGCTCCACAAATGCCATCTCGCAGTCTATCTGTGTAAATTCAGGCTGACGATCAGCCCTCAGATCCTCATCTCTGAAACATTTCACAACCTGGTAGTATCGATCATAACCGCTTACCATCAATAGTTGTTTAAATGTTTGCGGTGATTGTGGCAGCGCATAAAATTGCCCCGGGTTCATCCGGCTGGGGACCACAAAATCCCTGGCACCTTCCGGTGTGGATTTTATCAGGAATGGTGTTTCAATATCCATGAAACCCTGCTGGTGCAGGTAATTCCTGGCTGCACGGTTTACAGCATAGCGTAATTCAATATTCTTT
>JAGQVX010000277.1 GCA_020437755.1 Flavobacteriales bacterium | reverse complement strand
GAGGCGGATTCTATGGCGAAAATGCCGCGTTTGGGTGATATTTATAAATTGTATGTTGACAAATGTTTCAAATCCGGTGCAATGGATTTTGATGATCTTTTGCTGAAAACAAACGAATTGTTGACACGTTTTCCGGAAGTCTTGGCGAAATACCAAAACCGTTTTCGTTACATTTTGGTGGACGAGTACCAAGATACAAACCACAGCCAGTATCTCATCGTGCGGGCACTTTCTGACAGGTTCCAAAATATATGTGTAGTAGGTGATGATGCGCAGAGTATTTATGCTTTCCGCGGAGCGAATATCAACAATATCCTGAATTTTCAAAAAGACTATGAAGAGGTGAAAGTGTTCCGTTTGGAACAGAATTACCGCTCTACCAAAAACATTGTAAACGCTGCAAACAACATCATCGAAAAAAATAAAACTAGACTTGAAAAAGTAGTTTGGACGGCAAATGATGAAGGCAATAAAATTCTCGTAAACAGAACGATGACCGATGGTGACGAGGGGCGGTTCGTGGCGAGCTCCATTTTTGAAAACAAAATGAACCATCAACTGAAGGATGGTGATTT
>JAGQVX010000276.1 GCA_020437755.1 Flavobacteriales bacterium | reverse complement strand
TGTTTTACACTTCCCATCAGGTCAAGCAGACCCACATCATAACTGATCTGAAATGTATTGGGCTGTGCAAATGCCTGAATGGAGCAGAAGAGTAGAGCCAAGAGGCCTACTAAGGGGCGGTAGGTCGTCCTCATATTAACATGGGGTTAACTTTTGGGGAACCAAAGAAATGAAAAAAAAAGGCTTCCGATCTGGAAGCCTTTTGTTGTGTAGCCCGTAGGGGATTCGAACCCCTGCTACCAGGATGAAAACCTGGCGTCCTAACCCCTAGACGAACGGGCCGTTTTGTTTAACGGAGTGCAAATGTAAAATTTTCTCTTTTTCGAAAAACCCGCTCAGGAAAAATTATTCTGGCGAATCAGAATCCCAACTGAACTTAAACCCCAGACGCTTTCCTGTTTTCATGTTCATTTTGCTCGAAATGTCGATCATTCGGCCAACCTGCAATTCACTCATTGCACTGAAAGGTGGGGTTAGCAGGTCAAATTCTTGGCAGTATTGCATGGCACTCATAATAATTGAGCGAATAGCTTCTGGCTTTATCACCTCTTTCCCAAAATCGTTGTAAAGGAATCCGAGTT
>JAGQVX010000275.1 GCA_020437755.1 Flavobacteriales bacterium | reverse complement strand
TGTTCTTTTATTATCCAATCATATCCGCGTTCTTCTAATTCTAGAGCCAAGTTTTTATCTCCAGATTTAACAATTTTACCTTTGTATAAAACATGAACAAAATCTGGAATGATATAATCAAGTAGTCTTTGATAATGCGTAACAAGTATAACAGCATTGTTATCATTTTTAAATTTATTAACTCCGTGAGCCACAATTTTTAAAGCGTCAATATCTAGTCCAGAGTCGGTTTCATCAAGAATAGCAAGCTTTGGGTTTAATGTTAAAAGCTGCAGAATTTCATTTCTCTTTTTTTCTCCGCCTGAAAAACCCTGATTAACAGAACGGCTTATTAAAGAGCTATCCATTCCAAGTACTTCTGCTTTTTCTCTAATTAATGCCAAAAAATCTTTTGCTGAAATTTCTTCTTCACCTTTGTGTTTTCTTATTTCATTTATTGCAGTTTTTAAGAAAACAGAATTACTAACACCAGGTATTTCAATTGGGTATTGAAAAGCTAAAAATAGTCCTTCTCTTGCCCTTTCATCTGGAGCCATTTCAACAATGTTTTTGTTTTCAAAAATTATTTCGCCTTCTGTTACT
>JAGQVX010000274.1 GCA_020437755.1 Flavobacteriales bacterium | reverse complement strand
ATTCTAATATTGTTCCGTGGCAATTGGTTTGTGAGCAAACCGGAGCGGTGTTGAAAGTTCTGCCATTTGACGATAATGGCGAATTAGAAATTGATAAACTGGATGAGTTGATAACTGATAAAACCCGCTTTTTAGCTGTGGTTCATGCATCCAACTCATTAGGAACTATCAATCCTATCAAGCAAATTGTTGCAAAAGCTCATGCCAAAGGAGTTAAAGTTTTAGTGGATGGTGCTCAGGCAACGGCTCATTTGAAAATAGATGTGCAAGACCTGGATTGTGATTTTTACACCGTTTCCGGACATAAAATGTACGGTCCGACCGGTATTGGTGTTTTATATGGAAAAATGGGACATCTGGAATCCATGCCTCCCTATCATGGTGGTGGAGAAATGATTAGTCATGTCACTTTTGAGAAAACCGTTTATAACGCCGTTCCTGCTAAATTTGAAGCCGGAACACCGAATATCGCTGGAGCTATCGGTTTGGGAGCAGCAGCAGATTATATTTTGCAACATGGAATTGAAAATATAAACAAAGTGGATACTGAGTTATTGCACTATGCAACTGAAAAAATGCGACA
>JAGQVX010000273.1 GCA_020437755.1 Flavobacteriales bacterium | reverse complement strand
CATATCGATTGGTCTTGTGTACCTGCGTCGGCTTAGAAATTCTGTAGGTCTATCGGGCGCAAAGCACCGAACCACTTGATCACTTTTTCACCCACCCCGGGTACTTCCACATGGCAGATGTACACGCCACCGGCGATCGGGATGTTGTTTGCGTTCTTGAGGTCCCAATCCAGATAGGTCAGGGAGTTGTCCTTCTTGAACTTCCGCACCAAGGTGCCGCTGACGTTGAAGATCGTAATGGTACAGGACTGGGGCAGGTTGATGAATTTGATCCGGTTGTCCAACCGGGAGGTCTCGTAACCACTGAACGCGTAGTACGGATTGGGCACCACGTTGATCAGGTCCAGCGCGCTCTTCGCGGTGGAGGCTACGTTGTTCTCCGTGGCAAAGCCGGCCGTACCGAAGGTGTACAATGGCAGTCCATTGTTCTGTGTGGGGTCGATGATGGGATCAAGGTCGCCAGGATAGGTGACGTATGGCACATACTTCTTGGTCACGTTCAGCCTGATGCGAACATCGGTAGCGAGCAATTCCGTACCCTCGATGCCCATCGCACTTCCCACCCAACCGATGCCTCGCAAGACC
>JAGQVX010000272.1 GCA_020437755.1 Flavobacteriales bacterium | reverse complement strand
CTTTGTTCTTTACCACATACTTCAATAACAAAATTATATGGATAACCTGGAGTCTTAAGAAGATAATTTAACTCAGGAACACCGGAAGGAATCCAACCTCCAAGTTGCTCTACATCAGCAAATAAATCCATTTCAGAAAGTATTGAAGTCTTGGAATCCTTTTGTTTCCGGATATTACTTATTATTTTATCGATTACCGACATATTATTTTCTTCTTCTTAATTTTTTCCTGATTGATTTATTTTTCTTTACACGGCGGCGAGTTTCTTCTTCCTCATCTTCATCATCTTCATCTTCGTCATCATCCTCATCATCTTCATCCTCATCGTCTTCATCAGAATCTTCATCCTCATCGTCATCATCCTCATCTTCGTCATCTTCATCTTCGTCATCTTCTTCATCATCATCGTCGTCTTCATCAGAATCTTCATCTTCATCATCATATTCTTCTTCATCTTCATCATCTTCATCTCTACTTCTTTTCTTCTTTTTTCTTGATTTACCACCAACTTCATCCGAATCATATAACAAACCAACAAATCTACTTTTAGTTTCCTCAATAATATCATCCAATCTATCATCATC
>JAGQVX010000271.1 GCA_020437755.1 Flavobacteriales bacterium | reverse complement strand
TTACAACCTTCCAACCTGTGGGGTTTTTGCCATTGAACTGCCTATTGATAGTTGGTCTGACATTACAAAAGAAAAAGGCAAAAAAGCGTTTTCGCTGTTCCCAAAAGAAGTGGCCTGATTCTCGTTTCGGCCCTCAATTATCCCGTACTTTAGGCCTTCAATCCATTACAATAAACGAGAGAGCACGTGCTGAAATTTGGGGCTATTGACATTGGTTCAAACGCGGTAAGACTGCTTATTACTAACGTATTTGAAGGGGCTGGCGACCCGGTTTTCAAGAAATCATCACTTGTCCGCGTGCCTATTCGTTTGGGTGAAGATGTATTCACCACAGGCGCCATCGGTGCAACCAAAGGCAACAAGCTGGTCGATACCATGAAGGCTTTCCGTTTACTGCTCGGAGTACATGACGTGGTTTCGTTCCGTGCCTGCGCTACATCGGCCATGCGTAATGCCACCAATGGCGAAGAACTGGTAGAGCGCATCTCGGAAGAAGCGGGTCTCGATATCGAAATTATTCAAGGTAAAAAGGAGGCGGACATCATCTTCTCGAACCATTTTGAGGAGAAGCTGTTCCATGACAGAAG
>JAGQVX010000270.1 GCA_020437755.1 Flavobacteriales bacterium | reverse complement strand
ACTTAATATATTAAAATCTCACTCCGTTACTATAAGATATGTAAGGTGGAAAGATCAAGGTCAATAACCCAGTGGTTGATTTAGATGGTGATGAAATGACAAGAATTATTTGGTAAATGATAAAGGAGAAAGTACTTTCCATTGTTAATTTCTTTAGTTGATATTGCCTTATTTGGACATTGAAATCTAGTACTTTGACTTAGGTATTGAGCACAGAGATGCTACAAATGATCAAGTGACTTTAGATGCAGCTGAAGCTATTAAGAAATGCAAGGTCGGTATCAAGTGTGCCACTATTACCCCTGATGAGGCAAGAGTCAAGGAGTTCAACTTGAAGCAAATGTGGAAGTCTCCCAATGGAACTATCAGAAATGAACTTAATGGAACTGTCTTCAGAGAACCCATTATCATAAAAAATGTTCCCAGATTAGTTTCAGGATGGACATAACCCATTGTCATTGGAAGACATGCTTTTGGAGATCAATATAAAGCAACTGATTTCGTAGCAGAAAAGCCAGGAAAATTCTAAATCGTGTTCACCCCTGAGGATGGATCTGAGGCCAAAACTCTTGATGTTTTCAACTTTAAGG